>JAQUYZ010000353.1 GCA_028691625.1 Eubacteriales bacterium | reverse complement strand
ATTGCTGAACGGGTTCTGATTTCAATTGAAATAGGGAAGAACCGTGATATAATAATCACATAGAACAGTAGGAATTTGTAAGAAGTAAGGCAAAATGATCGAAAAGATCAAAAAAAGCTGTAGGAAAGGCACCAGGATGAAAAGAGATTTTTACAAATCTGCATTGAAGGAAGCCCCCATAGGCTATGCCTTCCATAGAATAATCTGCGATGAAAACGGAGAGGCATACGACTATGAATATATAGACGTAAATTCCTCCTTTTCAGACTTTGCCGGTCTGGAGGAAAGATCGCTGATCGGCCATCGTTTTTCCGAGTGTTTTCCTCAGTTGTTTGAATTAAGACGCGAGTGGATTCAATTGCTGGGAGACATAGCGGTCAATGGAGGTATCAAAGAAGCCGAACAGTACTCTGAATTTTTGGAGAGGTGGTATCGTATAAAAATCTTCTCTCCGGAGAAATACTATTTTATCGTATATGTTCTTGACACATCAAGAGAAAACGAACAGTCGGATGAACTAAAAAGCTTAGTTGAGATTTTTGAAGAGACGGAATTCAAATATAGGAGTATCTCGGAAGAGAAGGATATCTGGGACCGGCGTCTTCATGAAATTGCCGATGTGCTGAAGCTGGAAAACGATCTCCAATTTCAGCGAATCATTGAAAGTCTTCCCTTTTCAGTCACCATTGTCAGTTTGGACGGGATGCTCCTGTATGGCAATACAAAGTGCCTTGCCCTTTATGAAATGGAGGAGAATTTCATCGGAACAAGTTCACGGAGGTTTTGGGCCGACAAAGAGAAGCTTGAACTCTGGGAACAATCCCTTAAGAGCAATAACGTGGTCAATGATTTTGAAATGCACTTGCAGACAACAACGGGGAAGGAATTATGGGCGATCGGAAGCGGGATTATCATAAATTATCATGACCAGGAAGCCATTCTTTCCACACAGATTGATATCACGGAACGAAAGAGAATCGAGTCTGCATTAAAAATCAGCGAGGAAAAATACCGACTGCTTACCGAGTTTACCTCCGACGTAATCTGGATTCTGAATATAAAGCAAAAAAGGTTTACTTATCTCAGCCCATCTATTTATTATCTCACCGGCTATACACCGGAAGAAGCCGTTCAAATGAGCTTGGAAAATTCGATAACTCCGGAATCCGCGATGATCGTAGGGGAAGCGATCGAACGTGATCTTCACGAATTTCTTGAGAATCCCGGACACCCAAAGTCTTACCGGCTTGAAATCCGGCAGAACTGCAAAAACGGCGATATCATCTGGGTGGAGGTTTCTTCCAAATATCGCTTCAATGAGGAAGGTGACGTCGAAATTGTCGGTGTCAGCCGAAACATCGAGGAAAGAAAAAAAGCGGAAAGAGAGGTACTCTACCTCAGTTATCATGACCAGCTCACAGGGCTTTACAACAGAAGATTTTATGCGGAAGAGCTGCAGCGAATGAACTTTCGTCATAATCTCCCTATCACATTGGTTATCGCTGATATTAACGGATTGAAGATGACAAATGATGCCTTCGGCCACTATGCAGGCGATGAGCTGCTGAAGAAATTTACCTCGATTTTAAATAAAACATTGCGGCCGGAGGATATGGCCGCCAGAATCGGCGGGGACGAATTCGTGCTTCTGCTGCCGCAGACGGATTCGGTGAGCGCAGAGCGGATCGTCAATCAGATCAAAGCCGGTATTCGCCATTCAAAATCTGAAAATGCCGTCTTGTCGGTTTCTTTTGGCTGGGTGGTAAAGGAAGGGATTGAGGATGACTTCGATCTGCTTTTTATACAGGCGGAGGATAACATGTATCATACGAAGCTCGTTGAGAGCACAGATATGAAAAATGAAACGATCCGGCTTGCTATGCGGAAACTGTACCAAAAAAACCCTGCAGAACAGCACCATTCCAAGAGAGTGGGTAAGCTGTGCAGAGCGATTGGAGCTGCCATGGGACTGACGGAAGGTGAGTTGCTGGAGCTTGAATTGCTGGGGCGGATGCATGATATCGGTAAGATTGGTGTGCAGGGAGAAATACTGAACAAGATGACACGTCTAAATGAGACAGAATGGCTGGAAATTAAACGACATCCGGAGGTCGGATACCAGATTCTGAGATCAGCGGACGAGTATGTTCAGATTGCCGAGTCTGTATTATCCCATCATGAACGTATGGACGGGAAAGGATATCCAAGAAGCCTGAAGAGGGAGGACATCCCGCTGCAGGCTAGAATCCTGGCGGTCGCGGAGGCATATGACGTGATGCGTAACGGAGATTTATACAAAGTTCCCATCGGGGAAGCGGAAGCGCGGAAGGAGCTGGCCGCTCATTCCGGGATACAGTTTGACAGCGAGATTGTTGCGGTCTTCATTGAAAGGGTTTTGGAGAAGGATGGATAATATCATTTTAATCGGAATGCCGGGCTGCGGCAAAAGCACCGTCGGCGTTGTGCTCGCAAAAGTGATGGGATATCATTTCATCGATGCGGATTTGCTCATTCAGGAGCGGGAAAACCGGCTGTTGAGTGAGATTATAGAAGAAAAGGGGCCGGAAGGCTTCAATCAGATCGAAAATGAGGTTAACGCAACCATCGAGACCGACAGGTCGGTTATCGCCACAGGAGGAAGTGTGGTATACGGAAAAGAGGCCATGGCCCATCTGGGAAAGATTGGATTGATTCTGTATCTCCGGCTCTCCCTTGAAGCGCTTCAACATCGGCTGGACGATCTGGCGGAACGGGGTATCTCCATGAAGAAAGGCCAGACGCTGAAGGATCTTTACGGCGAGCGGACTCCGCTTTATGAAAAATATGCAGACCTCGTGATTGATGTTGAGGGCCTTTCCATCAGAGAATCAGTGATGCTGATCCGGGAAAGCTATCTTCGGCGCAGGCAATTTTGAATAGGGAAATCGACAGGCCGGCATTGCCGGTCTTTTTAATGTAGGCTTATAAGCCTGTTGAGCACGCAAAGCGTGCGAAACTAAAATCCACCCGCTATGCGGGTGCGCGTCAAGAGTTATACAAAAAAAATCACCTTTCCGCTATAATGTAGGTAGTTAATTGCGAAACTCCAAAACTATTGAAATTTCAACAATTAGTTTTAAGTTT
>JAQUYZ010000352.1 GCA_028691625.1 Eubacteriales bacterium | reverse complement strand
TCCAGTGTTTCCGCGACAGAAGGTTTCTTGAAGATTTTTTCATTTTTCCTCAGATAAGCCACTGCGGCAGCGATATCAGCGGCCAGCTTAACAGGAACACCGTCAACCTTGGAGCAGATGATCGTTATTTCCTTGTCGATGGTGGGATAGTCGATAAATAAGTAAACACAACGCCTTCTCAGGGCGTCGGAAAGCTGTCTTGTATTGTTGCTCGTCAGGATGATGACAGGCCTTTTCCTTGACCGGATCGTCCCCAGTTCAGGGATCGAGACCTGGAAATCCGACAGCAGTTCCAGAAGGAAGGCTTCAAATTCTTCATCTGCCTTATCGATCTCATCGATGAGCAGCACCTCCGTCCGTTCACTGTTGATCGCCTTCAGCAGCGGCCGCTCCAGAAGAAAGTCCTTGCTGAAAAGACTTTCCAGTTTTTGTTCGCTTCTGCATTCTGTCATATTCTGCTTCAAGTCAAGCTGAATGCTCAGGAGCTGCTTCTGATAATTCCATTCGTACAGCGCCTTCGCCTCGTCCAGGCCTGCATAGCATTGCAGTCTGGTGAGTTCCACATCAAAAGCGGCGGCCAGAACCTTCGCAACTTCAGTTTTACCGACTCCTGCAGCTCCCTCGATGAGAAGTGGTTTCCCCAGTTTGATCGACACATAAATCGTCGTCAGCAAATTCTCATCAAATACGTAATGTTCCGCCTCAAGCGCCTTGCGCAGTATGCTCAGATCCATTCTAACTCTCCTTTTCGGTATCGTGCACCGTGTTCAGCAGCCTCTAAATTGCAGGAGGCAGAAATCCCTGCCTCCTGCAATTTCATCTTATCATGTTTTTTCTTATTCTGCCAGTCTTACCTGGTCAGAAAAAGCATTTTATAGAAAACCGTGAAACCGATTACCGTCTTTGATCAAAGCATCACAAAACCGGCGGTTTTCGAAAAAATACGTTATCAGATCTCTTCCAGAACGATACGATGGTCAACCAGTGCCAACTCTTTAATTCTGGCATTGGCTGTCTTTTTCTGACCCAGAATATTTTCCAGCAGTACGGTATTGCTGCCTGGTACGATTTTATCCACCAACTCGAAGTAAAGACTTTCCTTTCCATTTTTATCAATCAGATATACATTTGATTCGCACATGATATTCACCTCCCGTTTTTTGTGATCATGAGAATTAGTATTTATTTGATTTGAACAGGTCTGCGTAAGAATCACAATAGATTTCCTTATTCAGAAGAATTCTCGCAGCAGCTGCCGTATCCATCAGGGCATCGTCGTTTGCGTCCACAATCGCTGCATCCAATCCGCAGGCCATGAGCATGGCAAGCATGGTTCTGTTGATCAGCGGTCTGTTGTTGCACTTCTGCGATACGTTGGACAAGCCAACGACTGTTTTCGCCGGGGGATCCGACAGGAATTTGATCTGTCTGATGGTTTCCATCGCTTCCACCGGATGATCCTGGGCCACATTGACCGGCAGAATCAGCGGATCTATGTACAGATCTTCCAATGGAAGTCCAAACTCATCCGCGCCAGCAACCATTTCCATTGCGAGGGCGACACGGGCATCCGCATTCTTCGGAATGCCGGAGGTTTCGCTCATCGCCAGGCCGATGACCTTGGCATTGTATTTAACAGCCATCGGGAAAACGCGTTCGATCTTATATCTGTCAGCGTGGCAGGAATTGATCATCGCCGGTCTTTTGCAAAGCTTCAGTCCTTCTTCAATCAGATCATAATTTGTTGAATCCAGACACAACGGTGTATCGACCACTTCCTGAATTGCGTTGATCAGCCATTTCATTGCCGCAAACTGATCCTCCGCACTGGCTCCGGTATTGACGTCCAGCCAGGTTGCACCGTTTTCTGTCTGCTTGATTGCCCAGTCCTGGATCACCTTTTTGTTCTGATTGATGATTGCTTCCTTGATGTCCTTGAACATCCCGTTTATTCTTTCGCCTATGATTTCCATACTCATTCTCTCCTTAACATTATTTTTCTAAATAATAAGTTGGTTGGCCGTACTGATATCATTTTTATACGTTGCTGGGCTTCATTAAATCGTCAATATTTTTCTTTGTCAATCTGACGGCTTCCGGATGCCTCAAGACGAGAATATCCAGTCCGGATTGCAGCAGTGAGGATGCCGTGACAGCTTCCCACATAATTCCGCGCTCCTTTTGTTCGCCCCAGCCCGGGAATTCATCGACGCCTACATTGGCTTCCTTTGCTTTCCAGGCTTCAAAACCGACAGTGCCTAACGTAGGAAGGGAAAGCATTTTATCCCCCTGAAGGGTTCCGATTCTTCCTCTTTCTCCGATGGAATACGCGTATTCCATCCCATAGCCCAGACCTCCGATGCTTGGGTCCATCACGATTTTGTCAAGAGGAAGTCCCATTTCTGTAATTAATATGTTTAACTGTTTGCAGATATTGATATCCAGCGGTGAATTCGCGATCAGCGTATGCTTATGTACCATGCAGGCAGCTGTGATCGTATTGTAGTTTTCCTGAGTCGCATGTCCAAGCAGCAGATTTTCTCCTGCGCAGCCTTCCGCCACGGCAGCGATCACCTTATTGTCTACCTCGTCGATCCCGCAGCCTACAACGGCAAGAGGAACTCCAACCGCAGCAAGAACGCCTTTTACGGTTTCCACGCATTTTTCCTGTGTGCTTCCTCCCAGATCAGGATCTGCGCTCTGAAGTCTCAGATAGATCATGTCTGCGCCGCATTCCTCCACGCATTTTTTTGCCCAGGCAGCAGGATCGTTCATTACGTCCTGAAATGCTGCCTTCAGTTCGTCATTCCACTCTTCCGGTACTCTGTCCACAACTTCCATTGCTACGATCGGCTTATTTGGAGTCTCTCCTTCAAAGTGAAGGAAAGGAAGGGACGTTTGCCCTCCGACAGTGATGGTATGGGTTCTTGTGCCGCCCTGCTCCTTCGTCGCTCCCAAAACAACATTTAATACTTTACCGCTATTTCTCTCTCTTATGACTTGTACAGGCATTTATTTTTTCTCCTTTCATCTTGTATGATAATAGTTAATTGCGAAACTCCAAAACTATTGAAATTTCAACAATTAGTTTTAAGTTTATCTATATAACTCCTCACCGAAATATGGTAT
>JAQUYZ010000351.1 GCA_028691625.1 Eubacteriales bacterium | reverse complement strand
ATCTCATCACTGCTTGCATGATAGGTATGAATCTCTTCCGGTTTCACTTGGGCAATCCTGTGATTCTGACAGAACGGGCACTTGAGATTGCAGCCGACAGAGCCGACGGACAGGATATATGCTCCGGGATGAAAACGGTTCAGCGGCTTCTTCTCGATGGGATCGACGCCGATGGATGAAATCTCTCCATAGTTCAGTGAATAAAGAATTCCCTCGGTGTTTTTTCGAACACCGCAGATTCCCCGGCCCTCCTTCGGGATGATACAGTTATGAGGGCACAGACTGCAATGGACCCTTTTACCGTCCAGCTTCTCATAAAACATTGCTTCTCTCTTCATAAATTACCCCTCTGATTATTCGGATTGCGCGGATAGCAATCAGCGGTAGCGGATCACTTCAAACCGCTTCAGTTCAAATGACTCCGAACTTCTGATCCCCGCCTTCTGCAAAGCGATTTCGACCTGCTTTTCCGGTGTGTCTACCCCTTCCAAATCGGGAAGCAGAAGACCACGGCGAAAGCCTGCGGTGACAATGACGCCGTAACGCTTGACATCCAGCTCTTCGGTGGAGTTGATCTTTTCAGGCGCACCCAGCACATCAACGGAATATATAAGCTCATTCAGCTCCTTCTCTTTCACCGCCGGAAATCGTGGATCCTGCATCCCTGCGCTGATGGCATTGTTGATAATTTCCTCCGCGATATTGACCATTACCGGTCCGATGGTGCCGATGCAGCCTCTGAGCATACCGCCTTTTTTCAGAGATACGAAAACACCGGCACGTCTTGTCTTGAATTCCGGCGGGACCCAATCCGGTACCTTGATCTTATTTCCGCTTCGGACATAGGTCTCAAGGGTTTCTTTGGCGAGCCTTACATGGACACTGGCCTCAGATGAATTTATTTCCAAAGAGCCTTCGCCCGCTTTCTTTTTTCCTTTTTCCTCCGCTCCCTCGATCTTTGCAACCAGGTAGCCGACCCCATATGGGCCTTCGTAGGAATAGACCTCCGACTTCGGCTTCCTGCCGTCAAATGCTCCAAACATCATCACAATGGAACGGGTGCCGCATTCCCCCGCTTTCTCCAATTCACTCAAATCTGTTTCCAGAAGTCCCTGTACGTCTGCCTGCCGCACCTTCTCCACAAGCGCCCGATCATATGCAGGGCCCTTGGGGCTGTAGCCAGCCGGAGCATCCCGGGTCAACCTGTGAGAGAGGTCTCCGCTGGCGATGTAAACTACGCGCTCCCCGGATTCCTCAATCGCGTCCCGAACGCCCCTTCCGAAATCATACAATGCTTCAAAGGCAAGAAACGGCGTTGATATGCAGACAAGACGGAAATCCTCCCATTCCTCTTTGATAAAGCTGAGCGGCACCAGCGCACCATGGTCAAGCCGGTCACTGATGCCGTAATGCCTCCGCTGTGATTCTTCAAGTCCTCCCGCATCAATACCGTAAATGGCTGATTTTACAGCAATCATGGAAACAAGCTCTCTGTTGTTTTGAAATGACAGCTGTGCCTTCGGACTTCCGAATGCCGCAAAATCTCCCTCCAGATTCTCTGAATCCATAATATAAACAAAGTCACGGAAGCAGGGCGCATGGGGTGTCGATAAAAGGATCGTCGTCGGTCTTGCCTTTCCGATTTCCTTTGCTGCCCGTTTCAAGGCATCGATCGTCGCCCCTGCTTCTCTTTCTCTGCCATGGCCGATCCCCGGTACAATGATCGGAGGATGCGGCATAATATAGCCATTTAATAGTTTCCCCATAATCAGGATCTCCTTTCCCAAAGGTTATTCTACTTCCTAACGGGCTTTCTATTCTAACTTTCGTTCAATTTCGTAATATATCGATAGATGCTGGTCTCAGTCGTTCTCAGCTGCCTTGCAATTTCCGCCACAGAACCCTTCATGAGCAGCACGCCGTTTTTCTCAAGTCTCTGCATCAGGAGCATCTTCTCATGATAGGTGAATTTTTCAGGAAATTTATTAAATAGCTGAATTTCTTCCGAAACCTTATTTTTGATCAGTTCATCAGCGGTATCCTCGATATTCTCAAAGAACATCTTATCCACCTTTGTGGCCGCTTTTCCGGGGCCGTTGACCAATGTCTCGAGAAGATTTCTGGCTTCAATCAGCTGATCCACACGATAATTAAAGGTTAACACGCCGACCGGTGCTTTCTTTTCATCTTTTATGAAATGAGTGGATGAGGTCAGCTTGTAATGCTTCTCCTTTGACATCGTCCGGTAATGAAGCTCACTATCCTTTTTCTTATAAATCTTTTTCGCAATCATATTTTTTTCAATTGATCGCATCTCGCTGCCCGGTTTCATATCAGAATCAAAGGCGTTTTCCACCCATAGGACCTTCATGTCTTCCATGTCATATAAAACGATTTCTACATCCTGACCCAGCATCGCGCCAAGGAATCTGACGATCGGAATATATTGATTTAAAACTTCACTCATGCTGTTCCCTTCTTTTGCAGAATTCCGCCTGCATTTGACGGATTGAAAAAAACGCCGACAATGTATATGAGTTATTTTACTCTGCAACATTGCCGACGTCAACTGATGTTCCGGTTTGTTATTTTACCGGTTTCAGCTTTGAAGTAAAGTGCCTCAGCACCTTTGGCTCCCATGTAATTTCATAGCCCTTGATTTCCGAGGCGCGTTCCTTGATTTCTTTTAAGGCCTCCGCTACAACGTCAAAATGAGCCTGCGTGTAGACTCTCCTCGGTATTGCCAGTCTGCAGAATTCAAACGGAGCCTGCAGTTGTTCTCCGGTTCTTGGATCCCTGTCCATCAGGTATGAGCCGATGTCACAGGATCGAATGCCGGCTTCCAGATACAATTCGCAGGCAAGGGTATGCCCCGGGAATTGGTAATATGGAATATGAGGGAAGAGCTTGCCTGCATCGACAAAGATCGCATGTCCGCCTGCAGGATACTGGAACGGAATCCCGTATTCCTTGAGCCTCTCGCCCAGATATTCCACCTGTCCGATCCTGTATTTTAGATAATCATAATTCAACCCTTCATACAGTCCGATGGCCAAAGCCTCCAGGTCCCTTCCGGCGAGGCCTCCGTATGTAAGATATCCTTCA
>JAQUYZ010000350.1 GCA_028691625.1 Eubacteriales bacterium | reverse complement strand
TTCGCGACATAATTTCGCGACTGTGAGTTAACAAATGAATTCTACAAATGTAAAATATACTTGTTCTACAATTGTAGAACAGCTGTAAATGATGGAATATACTATCATGAAAAGAAAGGTGGGTATGTATGGATATGAAAAATAATATCAAAAGACTGCCGGACAGTGAGCTGGAAATCATGATGCTCATTTGGGAAGCAAAGGAGCCGGTCTCCTCTGCATATCTGATGGAAAAGCTGCAGGGGGAGAAAAACTGGGTTGCGACTACTGTACTGAACTTTCTTGCCCGCCTTGTGGAAAGGGGATTTCTGCGGGTTGAAAAGCGGGGAAGGATCAATATATACAGTCCGTTGGTTCTAGAAAAGGATTATATCGAAATCGAAAGCAGAACCTTTCTGGAGCGGCTGCATAAAAGCTCGTTAAAAAGCTTTGTTGCCGCACTGTATGATGGGAAAAAGCTCAGCAACGAGGACGCGGAAGAACTGAAGAACTATATCGATGAATTAACAAAACCGGGGAAATCTAAGGGGGAATAACGTGGAATCAATTTTTTTTAACATGATAGGGGTATCCATCACCATCTCAATTATTGTGATCTTCTTATTGCTGCTATCTTCCTATCTCGATGAAAGGTATGCTGTAAAGTGGCGTTATTTCATCTGGCTGATCCTCGCGGTCCGTCTGGTTGTTCCTGTGGATTTCGGGTTGACAGCTCCTCCGTTGGAGTTGAATTTCAGCGATCATGAGATCGTCTATTCATTTGTTGGGAACCAGCTTTCCCAACAATCCACTTCCGAACTCAGAAGCCTTGCGCGTGGAGAAAATACCTCATTGAAGCAAGAGACAGAAACGGTAAATGCTTTGGAAGTGGGCGGCGCCAATTTGTCTGCAACTCAAAATACTGCGAGCAATACCATAACCGTAAGCCTGCTTGTGTCGGGAATATATTTGATGGGAATCGTTGCTTTTCTCTTATGGCAGCTAGGCTTATCCTTCTCTTTTCAGCATGCAACGAAGAGATGGTATCGGGAGATCGCAGACGGACAGATTCGGGAGATCTTTGCGAAGTTAAAGAAAGAGATGGGGATCGAAAAGCCGGTTCGGATAAAGGTATGCAGGAAAATCCTAAGTCCAATGATCGTCGGCTTGTTCAGGCCGACCTTATTACTACCTCATGAGGGGTATCAGAAAATAGATTTGGAAGTGATATTAAAGCATGAGCTAGTCCACTTTAAAAGGAACGATCTGTGGTTTAAGTTGCTTCTGATTTGCGCCAATGCGCTGCATTGGTTCAATCCATTCATTTATGCCTTGGTAAGAGAAGCCAACAAGGATATTGAGATATCCTGCGATGAAGAAGTGCTAAGGGGTGCCGACCAGATGCTCAGAAAGCGTTACAGTGAGCGAATCCTGGAATTGATGCAGGGGAATAATCACCAAGAGGCACCGGTCTCAACCAACTTCAATGGGGGAAAGGGCATGTTGAAAAGCCGGATCCGGAATATCTTTGACGAGAGAATCAAGAAAAGAGGCATTCTTTCCTTTCTCTTGATCTTTTCTCTCATACTTGTCTTTTCCGCTTGCAGGGTTGAGATGGGGCAGGACAAATGGAAAATCCCAATATCTATGAATACGGCAGACGCATACGGTCAGGATGAATCGGGAAACAGAAATTCCGAACTGTCAGATACTGACGTCAGTCTACCCTTTGATCTTGATCAGGATGGAACGGTGGAGACAACATTTTCACTACTTATAACGGAAGAAGCCGAAACCTGTTATTTGAAGTATAAAGGGGAGATCGTAAAAACCGATCGGATAAAGATTCTAGAGGGAGCAGAGCCCGGAGTTGTTTACAGCCTCCAGGCCGCAAACCTGGAGGATGGAAATTCGATCCAGCTTCTGGTCACCGTCGATTATCACGGTATGCCCTTCGGATTAGGGTATTGGGAGTTATATTCCTGGAGTGACAGAGGATTTGATCGGGTGGATATGACATCTGTGGAGGAAAATTTGCTGATGAAGATTCTTGAGCCGGCTGAAATTGAAAACAACGCAATGAAAGCAGGGGCTGCGGCTTATCTTTATGATAGAAATAAGTATCCTGTGGGTTATCCTGCCGCAGGTCTCTATTTCAAGGATGGTTTTCTGCAGGGAGTGGGAAATGAGCTTGACGGGATTGTGTATGCTCCGATGTCGGAATATGATGTGGAAGGCTATCATACCTGGGGGCAGGAAGCGATCAATAAGACAATGACCGGTATGAATTTTGTTTCGGGTGAAACTGTGGAAGGATGGACCGATCCTTCTCGTGCCCTTCTGGAGACAGAAGAGATCGTGTTTATCACGCTGCCCAATATCACTGCTTCCGTGAAGCGCTATTATCAGTATCAGGATGGACAATGGACATCTGTTGACACCTATATCCAATAAGACAGGGGAAAAATCATGATAACTATGAATGGACCGTTTTTTATCGCGCTGATTATCATCATATTTCTTATCACTATCAAATGGATTGAGTGGTTTCTCTTCAAAGGCGGAACCCTGCAAAGGAAACCGCGCAACGGCAAGGAGCTTGCCGGTTTACGCCGGTGAACTGGAAAGCACTGCTTATGGCATAAAAATAAGCAGTCCGGAAGCGGACGGCAGCACTGCTTATATGCAAGCCTTTGAACAGATAAAACTGACAAAGGCTTCCGAAAAGTATGGTGCGAGCATTAACCCGGAAAAGATACAGTACCAGATTGGCAATGCCTACTACAAAAAGCTGCTTTTGGAAAGCAATTGAGTTTATTGAAAGGTCGGCAGATCCATGAGATTATCGATGGGATAACTGTTCGGATCCGTACGTAGGAATTCCCCGCCGTCTTGACCCCTGGTGACGATGGCGCCGTCGATTCTGCCTCTCTTTGCCAGCAATATCGCATGGTTGATCGGCAGTATCATGCCGTTTTCAAACATTACCTCCGTAATCTCCCCATGGTTTTTCTTAATTTTGATGATCTTAAAATTATCCTTCATCTTGCATTCTCCTTTCATTTACATTTTTTTTAGTTAATTGCGAAACTCCAAAACTATTGAAATTTCAACAATTAGTTTTAAGTTTATCTATATAACTCCTCACCGAAA
>JAQUYZ010000349.1 GCA_028691625.1 Eubacteriales bacterium | reverse complement strand
TTTATTCTCATCAGCACGATGTTCATACCTTTTACGGTAACCATGATTCCCAATTACTTGACCATATCGGCCCTTGGTTTAGGTGATAGCTTGCTGGGTGTTATCCTGCCCCAATTAGGTGATGCTCTGGGAATATTTCTTTTAAGGCAATCGATGAGAAGCATCCCAGGTTCGCTTGTCGAAGCCGTTTATTTGGAAAATGCAGGTCATGCCAGGATCATGGGGGATATTATTCTGCCCCTGACAAGGCCTGCTGTTGTTTCGACGGGAATTATCTTTTTCATCAATTCCTGGAATGAATATGTATGGCCGGTTCTGATTTTAAAGTCCCAGAGCAATTATACGCTTTCTCTTGCCTTACAGACCTATGTAAGCCAGGAAGGTGGTACGGAATTCACAGTTGCGATGGCGGTTTCAGTCATGACGATGCTGCCTCCGCTAATGCTCTATGTTATTTTTCAAAAATATATTATAGACACCTTTTCTATGTCAGGTGTCAAAGGCTAAGGAAGCGTAAGTCTGAAACAATGCAAAGTCCGGTGAAAATAAGAAGATGAGCACAAAAACAAAGCCCATCAAATAAGTTCAAGTCAACGGTTTCATGCCGTTTTGTGTATTGCGTGTAATGAAAGGAATGGCTATAAAAATGAATGATATCAAATTTCATAATGTCAGGAAAGTTTATGGAAAAAATGTAGTAATCAGTGGTCTGAATATGGATATCAGAGAAAGTGAACGGTTGGTTCTTTTAGGTCCGTCAGGCTGTGGAAAAACAACGACACTGAGAATGATCGCAGGCCTGGAAGAAATAACGGACGGAAAGCTTTATATGGGAGATCGAGTCGTAAATCATGTTACAAGCGGAGAACGAAATATTGCGATGGTATTTCAAAACTATGCCCTGTTTCCACATATGACAGTTGAGGATAATATCTCTTATGGCTTAAAGGTGCATAAACTGGATATGCAGAAAATCAGGGAAAGGACAAGCCATGCGATCGCGATGCTTGATTTGAAAGGACTTGAAAACAGAAAGCCAAAGGAGCTTTCTGGCGGGCAAAAGCAAAGGGTGGCTCTTGCCAGGGCGGTAGTGAAGAGATCGGACTATTTTCTCCTTGATGAGCCGCTTTCCAATCTGGACGCTCAGTTGCGGCTGCATGCTAGAAAGGAGCTTGTGAAAATCCATGAGATGTATCGCCAGACGCTGATTTATGTAACCCATGATCAGGTAGAGGCAATGACGGTGGGAGACAGGATCGCCCTTATGTATGAAGGTGAGCTTCAAATGATAGATACGCCTTTTAATGTTTATAACAAGCCGGCAAATGTATTTGCTGCAAAATTTATCGGATCCCCACCGACGAATATTGCGGAAGCCGTTGTTGATGAAAGGAAGGTCATGATCTCAGGACAAAGCGTACTTCTTCCCGCGGGATGGCTAAAAAAGGCAAAGGAAACCGAAAGCAAAAGGTTTTACTTTGGAATACGTCCGGAACACACGAAAATAACACCAAATCGCACAGAAAATGCCTTTGAGGGCATTGTAAAATATATTGAGGACTATGGCAATAAACTGGGGGTGTATTTTGAAGTCAATCAAACAGAATTTATTTCCGTCTGTGATGAAAATGCACCTAAGAGGGGAGAAACTGTCTATTTTACTCCCGATTTCGACAAGATTCATTTATTCAACTGTGAAAGTACAAATTCAATAGGGCATCCAGAGGATTGAACACCCCTAGAGATAAAAACGCTGTAGGATATCGATAGCTATTGTGTCGAAATGATAGCTGTCTCTAATGATGCATTTGTAGAAAGATGATCTCAGCAGCCTGCTTAAAAAAGCTGGATAACATTGAAGCACCGGAATTTAAAATATCGGCTGAAGAGATTAAAAAATCTAGTTAAAGAATCGATTTGAATAAACGGCATGCGTCAATTGAATGCGTTAATTGAATCCTTTAATCAAAAAAGAATCCTCCGAGTAAAGAGGATTCTTTTTTGTGAGAAAGGAGTTCATGAAAAGATCTATGTTAAACCAAGGGATTATTGAGGGATAAACCCTTGGTGAAAACTCAGATAAATAACAGTTGTGATGGATTACTGTGCTTAGTTTAACGCCGATCTGTGGTCGGGTGTTGATTGTTTTGTGATAATTAGGTGAAGATTTTAATTAAAATGAAATTAACAATTCTTTGGTATAATGATTAGTAAAAAGCCGGATTTATGAAAGATTAAACCCCTTGTTTAGGCAAGTGAGAAAAGCTGCAGATAATTAGCGTAACAAGCAGAAAAAAGAAAGAGGGAACAAAATGAAAGACTATCGGCCCGATGATTTTGATTTTAATGAAACCCTTGGCGAAATCAGCGAAAGTATCAAGAAACCAAACATTTTAATCTGCGGCGCCACTGGTGCCGGAAAAAGTTCGGTGGTGAATTATATTTTTGGTGCGGCAGTGGCTCAAATCGGCCACGGTATTCCGGTAACCCGGGGAATTACCAAGTATCAGCGGGTTGATGCTGGGGTGGTGCTTTATGATACCGAAGGCTATGAGATCGGCACCGAAAAAATATCCCAATATAAGGCCAATGTCGAAAGTTGGGTAAATGAATGCCGAGAGTCGGCTGTTAACCCGGTTGAAAAAGATGAAACCAGTCATGGCCTAAGTAACCAAATCCATGAGGTCTGGTATTGCATCTCAGCCGGAAACAAACGGGTTACTGATATGGATATCGATGTGATCCAGATGCTTAAAGCAAAAAAGCTGCCGGTGGCGGTGGTACTGACCCAAATCGATAACCTCGATGCCGAAGAACTTCAGGCTATGGAAGCGGCCATTAGAAACGATTGCCAGGTGGAATTCTTCCGTACCAGTGTGGCTGATGATCCGGCGGTCAAAGTAGCTTTACAGGATTATCTGCAATGGGAAGATCTGATCAGATGGGCCATTGATCATCTGGATGAATCCTTGCGGGAAGGGTTTATCAGCGCGCTAAAAGGAAATCTGGCAGTAAAAAAGAGACTGATTAATCATAAAATTATTCCGCTTTATACTAGTGGGGCGGCCGGTGTGGCGTTGACCCCCATCCCCTTTTCGGATGCGGCACTGCTGGTGCCGATCCAGATTAAGATG
>JAQUYZ010000348.1 GCA_028691625.1 Eubacteriales bacterium | reverse complement strand
AATGCGAGTTTTCGTGACGATACTAAAAAGCCGGCTGATTAACTTTCAATTCAGCCGGCAAGATTTTCGGAAATTAGTGGACAAAAGTTCCCGTCTATTGCTGGACAGGCCAAGGCGGCAGTAACACTTAGGTATCCTCCGTCTGATCATTCTATTGTGATTTTCATTGGTTGAATATTCCGGGCGTGGTTACCCCCTCTGTCCGGAGTTTGGTTCCAGCGGTTCCGGCATTTGGTGCCAATCGTTCCGGGATAGTTCCAATTAACTGAACGGTCAAGCATAAAAGACTGCTCTTTTTTCCTGTAGAATGTATTTATGCACATAATACGTGCAAATACATTCAAAGGAGGTCTTAGCGATGACCAAATATCGCGAAATTCTCAGACTTTATGGTCTGGGTATCAATCAAACCGGAATAGCTGCAAGCTGCGGCTGTTCCCGAAAAACTGTACGGAATGTCCTCAAGCGTGCACAGGAAATGAATATTGCCTGGCCTCTCAGTTCGGACATTACCGACGATCAGTTGGAGCTGAAATTCTTTCCTGACAAATCAGTTCCTTCAATATCCCGTAAATACCCAAACTATGAACACATTGACCGGGAACTGATGAAAAACGGCGTTACACTCAAGCTTCTGTGGGAAGAATACTGTGAAGAATGCAGGCAATGCAGTGAATTGCCCCTCATGTATTCCCAGTTCTGCTTCCATTATCAGGGCTATGCGCAGAAAAAACGCGCTACTATGCACATTCCCCGAAAGCCCGGAGATCAAATTGAAGTCGATTGGGCTGGAGATCCTCTCTATCTCTTTGATCGAGATACCGGAGAACGGGCTGCTGTGTATCTATTTGTCGGAGCCCTTTCCTACAGCCTTTACGCTTATGCGGAAGCTTTTCCTTCGCAGGATATGGAAAGCTGGATTACTGCTCACGTCAATATGTATCAGTTTTTCGGCGGTGTAACGAGGATGCTGGTCCCAGATAATCTGAAAACCGGAGTGGATCGCAGTGACTGGTATACACCGAAAATTAACAAAACATACCATGAAATGGCCGAACACTATGATACTGCGGTCATTCCCGCCCGTGTCAAACACCCAAAGGACAAGCCGGCTGCGGAAGGCACCGTGGGGAATTTATCAACCCAAATAGTTGCGGCTCTTCGCCATCAGAAATTCTTCTCATTATCAGAGCTTAACCAGGAGGTACGTGCTCGGCTTGAGGTATTTAACCAGAAGCCCTTCCAAAAGCGAGAGGGCAGCCGACACCTCATCTTCCTGAACGAAGAAAAACCATTCCTGGCTCCATTGCCTGCTGCCCCCTATGAGCTCGCGCAGTGGAAACAAGCCACTGTACAGTTCAATTATCATATATCCGTGGACAAGATGCAATACTCGGTCCCATATGAATATATCAGGCATCAGGTTGATGTACGCCTTACACGCAATGTAATCGAAGTCTTTTTTCAGAACTCCCGAATATGCTCCCATCAAAGGCTGTATGGGAGACAAGGGCAATACAGCACTACAGAATCCCATATGCCGGAAGAGCATCAAAGTTACCTCAAGTGGGATGGGGATCGCTTTCTGCAGTGGGCAGAAAAAATCGGTCCCTATACGGTCATTGCCGTCAAATCCATTCTAGCTTCATACAAAATCGAGCAGCAAGGTTACAAAAGCTGTATGGGGCTTTTGAAGCTGGCAGATAAATACAGCCTTAATCGTTTGGAATCCGCCTGCCAGAAGGCATTATCCTACACGCCTCATCCCAGTTACAAAAGCATTAAGAATATCCTTGTAACCGGGCAGGATAAAATCTCAACACCTACAACAGAATCATCCTCTTCTGCAGACTCGGATCAGTACGGGTTTACCCGTGGTGCCGATTACTATGGGAGGTGATAACAAATGCTGAATGAAGTAACCATAAACAAGTTGATCGAAATGCGGTTGACCACTATGGCCGATGCTTATCGCAATCAGATACAGGACAGCTCCCTCTTCGGGGTTTCTTTTGAAGATCGCTTTGGTATGCTGGTTGACCACGAATACAGCAGCCGTAAAAGCAATCGAATGCGACGCCTGATCCAGCGAGCTGCTTTTGATCAGCCGCAAGCCTGCCTTGCAGACCTTAATTATCACTCTGGCAGGAAATTAGACAAGAAGCTCATTGATCGCCTGTCTACCTGCGATTATGTCAAGGAACAGCATAATATTATCATTCTCGGTGCGACCGGCGCCGGGAAGTCTTACATGGCTTGTGCCTTTGGAATGGAGGCTTGCAAGCACTATTATCCGGTGAAGTACATACGCCTTCCTGAATTGCTGGCTGAACTCGCGATTGCACGCGGTGAAGGTACTTTTAAGAAGGTCATTACACAATACAAGAAACACAGCGTGCTGATTCTGGATGAATGGATGCTGATCTCTTTAACCGAAACAGAAGCAAGAGATCTTTTAGAAATCATCCACGCCCGGCATAAACGTGCATCTACGATTTTCTGCTCCCAGTTTGCTCCGGCAGGCTGGCACAAGAAGTTCAGCGAAGCTACAATAGCCGATGCCATTCTTGACCGGATTGTTCATGATTCCTATACGATAGAAATCCAGTATGCGGACAAAGATCATGATAAATCAATGCGAGAGGTTTATGGGATCGAGGCCGCTTCGAAAAAGTAGATATTTCTGATTGGTTCACCCTTCCGGAATCCTGGCACTCCCCGCCGGAAGGGTGGCTCAGTTAAATCGGAAAGGCGGCTCCGCCGCACCGGAATATTCAGAGCGTGTTGCGTATTTCGGCGACATCCGGACACAGATTTCGGAAACATCCGGACAGCATATCGGAATTATCCGGACAGCATATCGGAAACATTGGAACCAAAGTCTGGATTGCCTGGAACCAACCATCCGGACTCACTGGTTCCGCGCACCGGAATATTCAATTGGTTCCCCGTTCCCAGGAGCTGTACGGGTGGGCGTAATACAGCTTGGTTCTCGGCTTGGGTCGACCTAGCCCAATTGATTTTACTAGGGCTTTGAAGTCGAGAAACTCACTCCCATTGTCCACGGTCACGGTCTTAAATTTCTTCCGGAACGCCCCGGCGCCTATCTCGCGCTCCATGTCATCCATTGCTTTCTTGACG
>JAQUYZ010000347.1 GCA_028691625.1 Eubacteriales bacterium | reverse complement strand
TTTATACGAAAGTAAAGGACAGTGTACCGGCTCAATACTGCACCGGCAGTCAGGTTTCCAATTCCATCATTTCCGACGGCTGCAAAGTTGAGGGGACCGTAATCAACTCCATCCTGTCCAGAGGAGTCATCATCGGAAAGGGTGCAGTGGTCAAAAACAGCATCATTATGCAGAACACGGAAATTATGCGGAATGTGACACTGAATAATGTAATTCTTGATAAAGACGTGATCGTACGCGAAAACCGTCAGCTGGTAGGCCATGAGACCTACCCGGTCGTGATTGAAAAGAAAAGCATTATCTAACCTGGGAAAAGTATTTTCGCAAAGCCAGGTTAAATACAGTTATGAAGGTGAATTTATGAATATTCTATTTATCAGTACGGAGGCGGAACCCTTTGCAAAAAGCGGAGGGCTTGGTGATGTCATCGGATCGCTGCCCAGAGAACTGAATAAGCTGGGAACTGATACCCGTGTTATGCTGCCTTTATACAGGAGCATCCGCGATCAATATAAAGCGAAACTGAATCTGATCCGGGATTTTACCGTTATGCTCTCCTGGAGAACCCATTCTAACCGAATTTTTCAATTGGAGCACGAAGGGGTTACCTTTTATTTTCTCGACAATGAACAGTATTTCGACCGCGACGCATATTATGGTTATTACGATGACGGAGAGCGGTTTGCTTATTATTCAAAAGCAGCGATTGAAGCCTTGAATATCATTGATTTTAAGCCGGATATCCTGCACTGCAGTGAATGGCAGACTGCACTGGTGCCTGTTTATCTGAGCACACTGTTTCGGGAGGATCCCTACTTCAACAGGTTAAAAACCGTATTTACCATCCATAATATCGAATACCAGGGGAAATACGACAGGGGCATTCTACAGGATCTTCTCGGTTTGTCCGAGGCAAACCGAGGAATTCTGGAATATGACGGTGCGATCAACTATATGAAGGGAGCCATCGTCACTTGTGACCGGCTGACGACGGTCAGCAACAGCTACGCGGAAGAGATCTTATTCCCTTTTTACGGCAAAGGGCTTGAAAACATCATAAATGAAAACCGTTACAAGCTGAGCGGTATCCTGAACGGAATCGATACTAAGCTGTATCATCCGTTCCGGGATCCTTTTCTCTCTGCAAGATTCTCTAAGAACAATCCGGCAGGGAAGCAGAAAAATAAAGCCTCTCTGCTGAACAGTCTCGGTTTGAACGAGGATGGGGAGATACCGATCATTGCCATGATCGGAAGGCTGGCCGAGCATAAGGGAATCGATCTAGTGATCGAGGTATTTGATGAGCTGATGCAGGAAAATATCCAGTTTATACTGCTGGGCACGGGGGAATCAAGGTATGAAGACTTTTTTCGCAGGAAGCTCAGGCAGTATCAGGACCGTATGTCGGTATCCACCGCTTTTTCCGCTGAACTGGCCAGCAGGATCTACGCCGGTGCCGACCTCTTTCTAATGCCTTCGATCAGCGAGCCCTGCGGCCTGGCACAGATGATTTCCCTGCGTTACGGAACCATTCCCATCGTGAGAGAAACCGGCGGCCTTCGGGACAGCATCGTTCCATACAATCCGGAAACCGGGAAGGGAAACGGTATCTCCTTTCAGTCTGTCAACGCGCAGGATATGATGGGGGCAATCAAAAGGGCAATCCAGCTGTATTGGGATAAGGAACAATGGAAAACACTGGTCGGAAACGGTATGAAATCGGATTTTTCGTGGAAAACCTCCTCAAAGGAGTATCTGAAGCTCTACAAGGTAATGATGAAATAAAGAACAGAAGCAGTAACAGCAACAGAAAGGTTATTAATACATGGATAAAGTTTATACATCGAAAGAGATCTCGAAATTGATTCAAGGTAAGCTCCTGAGGCATTTCGGCCGGGAGCCGGATCATGCAACAAAACAACAGATTTACCGGGCAGCCTGTTTTGTGGTCCGGGATATCTTATCGGAAAAATGGCTGAAAAATCATGAAATTATATGCTCACAAACAGAAAAACAGGTGATTTATCTGTCGATGGAATTTTTACCGGGACCGTCGCTGAGGAACAATCTCTTCAATTTGGGTCTGGAGGAGATCTTTGAGTCAGCCCTTAAGGATTACGATCAAGGCTTAATAGATTTTTATGCAATGGATCCGGATGCCGGTCTTGGAAACGGTGGTCTGGGAAGGCTGGCATCCTGTTATCTTGACGCGATCTCCTCCTGCGGTATGTTTGGCCAGGGAATGTCCATTTGCTATGAATACGGCATATTCAAACAGAGAATTCAGGATGGAAAACAGATCGAACAGCCGGATGACTGGCTTGATCTGGGAGATTGCTGGCTGATCACCAAGGAAGACGAAGCGGAGGAGGTGCACTTCGGCGGAAAACTCTCGGAGGTCTGGGATGACAAGGGGAGAATGAAGCTCATCCATACGGACTATTCCACAGTGATCGCGATCCCCAGAGATATGCTCATATCCGGCTACCGCAGCGATGCAGTCAATACACTGAGACTCTGGCAGTCCACCTCACCGATCAGCATCGACATGGAGCTGTTTGCGAGGGGGGAATACCTGCAATCCATGGAAGAAAAGCATCAGGCTGAAATCATCTCCAAAATTCTGTACCCGGAGGATGCGCACGATGAAGGAAAGATCCTGCGCATGAAACAGCAGTACTTCTTCATTTCCGCCTCCATGCAGACACTGACAAAGCGTCATATGCAGACCTACGGAAACCTTGACAACTTTCATGAAAAAATTGCGGTGCATATCAATGATACCCATCCAACCATGTCCATTTTAGAACTGATGCGCATTTTTATGGACATTTACGATTATACCTGGGAAAACGCCTGGGATATCATAACAAAGACAATCTCCTATACCAACCATACTGTGATGCCGGAGGCTTTGGAACAGTGGCCGGAAGCACTTTTTGCCGGACTGCTTCCGAGACTGCATTCCATTTTAAAGGAAATCAACCGCCGGTTCAATGAGGAGCTGTTAAAGACGTTTCCTGATGATGAACCGCTTCGCAATGAGATGACAGTCATCCTGAACGGAAAAATAAGGATGGCAAATCTCTGCGTGATCGCTTCTCATACGGTAAACGGGGTCTCCTCCTTACACAGTGAAATCAT
>JAQUYZ010000346.1 GCA_028691625.1 Eubacteriales bacterium | reverse complement strand
ACGGGGCTGTGCAGTTGGCGGCAAGCAGAATACCCCGCTGGGACGTTCTGAAGCAGAAGTCTGGTATAACAGCGACGGAAGCATTCAGCTGTTTATCAGCTGTGACGAAAACGGGATGGGTGCAACGACAGCAATGGCACAAATTGCTGCCAATGAGCTCGGAGTACCGGTTTCTGAGGTTAGAGTTACAAAGGGTGATACAGCGATCACTCCATATGACAATTATTCTGCATCAAGCCGTACCACATATAATACCGGCAACGCAGTTAAGATAGCCTGCGCAGAACTTGTTTCAAAACTAAAAGAAGAGATTGCCCGTGTTTATGGGTTACATCCTACCAAAGTTGAAATTAAAGGCAAAAAAGCATTCTTGGCAGGCTCCTATGTTCAGGAAATTGACATTCCATCCTTGTTTACGCCAACCTCCATGTTCACCCAGGGGAACTGGGGACTGCAGAAAGGTACACCGGTAAAAGGACATGGCCTGTTCTGCCCGGCGCCGATTCATCAATGGGATGAAAATGGATTATCCGATCGTGTCTGGAATTGGTTCCAATATTCCGCAGCAGCGGTTGAGGTTGCAGTGAATGAAGAAACCGGGCAAGTGAAAGTGCTTAAAATAGCCTCCTCAGCGGATACGGGAAAT
The DNA here is from genome assembly GCA_028691625.1 of Eubacteriales bacterium. Classification (GTDB taxonomy): domain Bacteria; phylum Bacillota; class Clostridia; order Peptostreptococcales; family Anaerovoracaceae; genus Anoxybacterium. The sequence goes on along the minus strand of JAQUYZ010000346.1, from coordinate 2,500 downwards.
CCGATCAATCCGAAACTGGTTGAATCTCAAATCGAAGGCGGCGTCCATATGTCAATCGGCTTCGCCATCAATGAGGAGCATGTGTTTGATGCAAACGGCAAAATTGCCAACGCGAATTTCAGCGATTATCGGCTTCCGACGATTTTAGATATGCCGACCAATGAAAACGTGCATGCCTTTATCAATCCGGATCCATTACCGGACGGCCCGTACGGTGCGAAGGGCATGGCAGAATCCATCACGATCCCTGTTGGGCCGGCAATCGCCCATGCGATTTATAAAGCAGTTGGCGTAAGAGTAACGGGCTATCCGATGACGGCGGAGCGCGTTTTGGCGCTCATCAATGAAAAAAAGGCAAAGGAGGCGGCGAAATAACATGGAAAGAATGGAAATAAAGATTACTGTCAATGGCAGGAAGCATACACTATATGTAAGCCCGGACAGAACCCTGCTTGAGGTTCTTCGGGAAGAACTGGATCTGATCGGCACGAAAAAAGGCTGTGATGATTCCAATTGCGGAGTCTGTACTGTTTTAATGGATGGCATGGCAGTGAAGAGCTGCACCATGCTCATTCCTCAGGTAAACGGTCATTCCATTACCACGATTGAGGGGCTGGAACGGGAAGACAATCTGCACCCACTGCAGCAGTCGTTTATCGATCATTTTGCAGTTCAGTGCGGCTTCTGCACCCCCGGCATGATTTTAACAGCGAAGGCCATTTTGGATGAAAATCCAAATGCCACGGAGGATGAGATCAGAGAAGGACTTCACGGAAACGTCTGCCGCTGCGTCGGCTACAAGAAAATCGTTGAATCCATTGAAGCTGTTCGAGACGGCGAATATAAAGAAAGCTGCGGGGAGGTATAGATATGCGTTTTGATCAATATTTTGAACCGGCAACGGTTGAAGAGTGCTGCGGCATTTTGAAGGAATATGGCTCCGATGCGAAAATTCTGGCCGGCGGAACTGATATCGTACCACGATTGAAAAATAAAATATGGAGGCCGAAAGCGGTTGTTGGGATCTCGAAGCTGCCCGATATCGATACCATCGCCGTCAGCAAAGACGGTCTGGTGCTGGGTGCCGCAGCGTCGCTGAGGAAGATCTCCCTGGACCAATCCCTGGAAAAAAACTATAAAGTAATTATGGAGGCGGCGGGTCACGTATCCTCCATGCAGATCAGAAATATCGCAACGATCGGCGGAAATGCCTGCAATGCTTCCCCAAGTGCGGACGCAATTCAGGGATTGATCGCGATGGAAGCAAAAGCAGTCATCGCAGGTCCGGATGGAAACCGGGAAGTGGCCATCGAAGATTTCTTTACAGGACCCGGAACCACCGTTCTGAAAGAAGGAGAATTTCTGTTAAAATTTATCGTTCCTGCACCAAAAGCCGGAACAGGAGCAGCTTATAAAAAATTTGCCATCCGTGGCGACACGGACATCTCAATCGTGGGATCGGCTTGCCGGCTGATCCTGAAAAAGGACGGCACCGTCGAGGATGCCCGCATCTCATTGGCAGCCGTTGCACCGAAACCGATTCGGGCAGCCGAGGCGGAGAAGCTGCTGATTGGGAAAAAACTGACAGAAGAATTGATTGATGAGGCAGCGGAAGCCGCGGCAAAGCACTGCTCACCGATCAGCGACCAGCGTGCGACAGCGGAATACCGCAAGCAGATGGTGCGCGTATGGACTCGTCATGCAGTGAAGGAAGCCGCGGAAAGAGCGGAACAGGCTGAATGACAGTTAAAAATTTAGCAGAGCAGAGGAGAACGTCAATATGCAAATGTTAACACCGAACGTCTATGTAGAAACGGAAATCAGAGGATGCAATCCGGGCATTGTTTTTACAAAGGAAGGCTCAGTATTTATTGATACGGCTCAATGGATTTCAACCTTGCTGGAAATGCGCAGGTTTGCGAAAGAAAGGGGACCGATCAAGTACCTCATCAATACGGAGGGACATATTGACCACATTTTTGGCAACCATTGGTTTGCGGGAGAAGCGACAGTCATTGGGCATGAAAAGCTGAATGAGTTGTTTTGGACGGTGGCCGGCGAGCTGGACTGCTATGACTACAGTGTGGATGTCTTAGAGCGCCAGGACAGGGAAAGCTTGCCTTTAATGCCCTCCCGTGAAGAATACATCGTCAACCGCCCGCAGATTACCTTTGGGGATCATATGACACTCAGGCTGGGCGACCATACCTTTGAGCTGTATCACACACCGGGTCACTCCTCCTCACAGATTTGTGTTTATATCCCGGAGGAAAGAGTTGCTTTCACCGGAGACACGCTGTTCTCCGGCTGTCAGACATGGCTGCATTCGGCAGATATCGATCCTCTGTTTCAAACGCTGGATTTCCTGGAGACCCTGGAGGTCGACTGGTTTGTTCCCGGTCACGGTCCGGTAGTAGGCAAGGAATTCATTCGCACACAGCGCGCATTTATTTATGAATGGATCGCAGAGGTAGCAAAGGGAATCGAAAAAGGCTGGTCC
>JAQUYZ010000345.1 GCA_028691625.1 Eubacteriales bacterium | reverse complement strand
ACATAGTGCTCCAGTGTGAGATAATTAATCACCGTCATGGTTCCGTCACTTTTTGCCTTCAGCATGATTCCATCACGATAGGGCATGTCTTCGTAAAAAATAATACCCTCCTCCTCATAATCAGAGGGCATAATGCAGCCGGAAGAGCCTAGTTCCGATGTCAGCAGTACTCCGTTTTCATCCCGTATTACAATTGCTCCGCCTTCGTTTGTAAGGACCAGCTTTGTATAGGCCGGTAAAGGCATTCCTTCCGAAAAGCTTCTGCTTTCCGCGGTACCGAGAAGAAAGCCTTTCTCTGATCGGATCATGCAGGAAGAGACGGAGTTGCTTCCAAATTTCAATCCGACTCGGATATAATCGTTGCAATCTGAAGCTTCTGCCTTAAATCCGAAAAATAACGGAAGCAAAAGAAAAGTAAACATAATAATTGTTATTGTTAATCTTAATGGTTTCATTCGAATTCTCGTCCTCCATATCTGCATGCAAACATAGCAGGTCCTTTTCTTCTCTCCTATATGCTTAACTGCTCATCCTTATGGTTTTCAATCCCAAGATGCTTGTAGGCCAGGTCGGAAGCGACTCTGCCTTTCTGCGTGCGATGCAGGAAGCCTGCCTGGATCAGGTAAGGCTCATACACATCCTCTATCGTGATCCTCTCTTCCCCTATGGAGGCAGCGATTGTATCAATTCCTACCGGCCCCCCGTGGAACCGTTCAATGATCATCTTCAAAATCTCGCGATCCAATCCTTCCAGCCCTTCCTGATCAATCCCAAGGGAACGCAGGGTCTTGTTGGTGATATCCAGATCAATCACGCCGTTTCCCTTTACCTGACTGAAATCCCGTACGCGCTTCAGCAAGCGATTTGCTACTCTTGGTGTCCCTCTCGACCGTTTTGCCATCTCTGTCATGGATTCTTCGTCGATTCCGATATTGAGAATTTCCGAAGAACGCTTTATGATTTTTTTCAGTTCTTCTAAATTATACAGCTCAAACTTGCTCATTACCCCGAAACGATCTCTTAACGGGGCAGAAAGACTTCCTGCCCGGGTGGTGGCGCCGATTAATGTGAACTTTGACAAATCAAGGCGAATGGACCGTGCAGAAGGTCCCTTACCTATGATAATATCCAACGCATAGTCCTCCATCGCGGAATACAATACCTCCTCCACCGATCGGTTAAGTCTGTGTATTTCATCGATAAATAAAACATCATGCTCGTTGAGATTTGTAAGAATCGCAGCAAGATCACCGGCGCGTTCAATGGCAGGGCCGGAGGTAATCCTCAGATCAACGCCCAATTCATTTGCAATAATTCCTGCCAGCGTTGTCTTTCCAAGACCCGGTGGCCCATAAAAAAGAACATGGTCAAGAGGCTCCTTCCGCAGCTGGGCAGCCTCGATAAATACCTTGAGATTTTCGGTAACTCCCTTTTGACCGATATATTCCGTCAGGTGCTTCGGCCGGAGCGTCAGTTCCATGATGTCTTCTTCCTCATTCAGATTTGATGCAGTGATTCGTTCCTCAAAATCCATACTACTATCTTCCTATTCCTTTCAAAGCCCTCTTTATATACTCTTCCACGGATAAATCCTCTTCCGGGATTCCGGTCATAACCCCGATCGCTTCACTTCTGCTGTATCCGAGACTGATGAGCCCGTTGATGGCTTCTGTTTTCGCCGAGTCAGACACGACCTTTTCCATCGCCTCTGAAAATCCTCCTGCCGCGCCCATCTTGTCTTTCAACTCCAGAGTAATCCTCTGCGCAATTTTCTTACCGATTCCGTTCGCTTTCGTGAGAGTAGCAGCATCGTCGAACACAATGGCTTTTTTGATTTCACCCACCGGCATGGAGGACAGGATCGCCATGGCCGCCTTTGCACCGACGCCGTTGACCGTCAGGAGCTTCCGGAAAAGATCCAGCGCCTCTTTGTCATGAAAACCGTAGATGCTCACATCATCCTCCCTGACAATCATCACTGTATAAATCAGAACAGTTTCCTTGCTGTCCGCAAGGTATACAGATGAATTATCCGGTACGAAGATTTCATACCCGATACCGCCTGCTTCAATGACGACGCCGCCCTCAAATTTCATTGTAATATTGCCTTTGATATAGTGAAACATCTTCGTCTCCTTCTTTTTGTCCGATTCCGTTATCTACACTTTTTTTTATACTGTTCCAGCTTGCTTAAATGCCCTGCGCTATGTCCGTGACAGATTGCCGCAGCCAGTGCGTCTGCCGTATCATCGGGTTTCGGTATCTCGCTGAGGTTCAGTATGGTTTTCACCATCGCCTGCACCTGTTTCTTTTCTGCTCTTCCATAGCCCACAAGCCCCTGCTTGATCTGCAGAGGCGTATATTCTCTGATATCAAGTCCGGAGTTTGCACAAGCAAGAATGACCACTCCCCGGGCTTGTCCAACCTGGATCGCCGTCTTTGAGTTCGTATTGAAGAACAATTCTTCGATGGATGCCACATCGGGTTCATACTCCCGGATGATTTCCATGATCTGTGTGTACAAGTGTTTCAGGCGGTCAGGCATAGCTGTCGCTGCATCTGTCGTTACGGCACCATATCCGCAGACAGAAAAATGGTTTCCTTTCATATCTATAATTCCATAACCCAGAATTGCATATCCCGGGTCGATTCCCAATATTCTCATCACATTCTCCTGAATAGTATACCATAGTGTCATGTAGATTCCAATTTTGTACGTATCATTTTACCATGAAAAACATATGTTTGTCTATGTCCTTTCAAGGAACTTCCTATTCAATAAACCACATTTCTTTTTATTAGAGCGCAGCGGGTCGGTAGCGAAGCCGCTGTACATGTCGGGAAGCATTGAATCATGTTTACAAAGCTGCGTGACATGATATAATAAATATAATATTAAGTCGATAATTATTCATTTTGAAAGGAAGTGCAGCATGAGATATTCAAGGCAAAACAAGATACTTGATATTATTAATTCGCACGAGATTGAAACCCAGGAACGACTGGTGGCACTTTTACGAAAAAGCGGCTACAAGGTCACCCAGGCAACCATATCCAGAGACATCAAAGAGCTGCAACTTATTAAAACACTATCATCATCAGGAAAATATAAATATACCGTCGGCGCAAGTGTTGACCAGCCGGTATCAGACC
>JAQUYZ010000344.1 GCA_028691625.1 Eubacteriales bacterium | reverse complement strand
GCCTAATATCTTGCCGAGAAGCTGGCTGCTTTTTTTCGTTCTCTGCTTCATTCTCATGGTAAAGATCAGGGAGATCACGGAAGCAAGATTGACAGACAGACCGGGCAACAGATTGCCCAGCGTTGCCTAACTGAAAATCATAATCAGCGCAGCGGAAACAGCCAGCGTTACGATCCCCAGAAATCTCAGTCCGGACAGCTTTGCCTTCGAGAGGCTGTCTTTTCTGTCATACACTGTGATAAATACGCTGAAGCCGATGACCGCCAGCAGGATCACCGGAATCGCGACAATGGTCCATAGTTCATCGGATTTGTTCAAGAATGCACCGAAGATCGCCAGGGAAAGCACCGGCAGCAGCATCAGCAATGCGCCCAGCGCTCTGGCCCCAATTGAACTTTGGGTAAAAATGCGATTTTCCTTCTTCATGGTGAAGTTCGCCCGAAGCTGGCCTTTTGTCGCTTCAAAGGTTCCGTAGAAATCTTCCTTCAGCTCCTCCAGCGCCACCTGCTCCCGGTTGTCAAACAAACCCTGGAACATTGTATATTCATATGTTTTAACGGAGGCCGGCAGATCCTTCTTCTTGATCAGGGTGAACTGCTTTTCCTCATCCTCCCGGATGGTGAGATACCCGCCGTTTGCCCAGTAAATGATCAGGGAAACGATATCCTTGCTGTCCACTGCACCGTCGATGATATATCCCAGTTCAGCCGGATTGACTCCCTCCGGCGCGTAAAATTCCACCGTACGAACCACTCTCGGATCTCTGCCGAAGAGGAACCAGAGCACAAAGCTTAACACCGGCGCAGCGATGATAAGCAGCATCATGAGCCACTGCATCCAGGCCGTTGTCTTCTCCCCGGTAAAGTAACCCTCCGGGAGGATGATATTCAATGTGACCCCTTCCCCGGTGTTTAATATCCTCGTTGTATTGGCAGTCATCGTCGTGCCTTCTGCAAACCAGTCGACCGCTTCCATATCTGCATATCCATACGCACCGGCGATAAATTCCGCCATATTTGGGTCAAACTGCTTTGGCATATGCACCGTCATGGCAGCGGCTTCGATCGGTGTTGTCCACTCTTGCGGAATAATGTTCCAATAAAGGCTGTCAAAGGCTTCATTTTCATCGTCATAAAAGGTGCACCGATAGGTAATGCGGTATTCCTGCGGTCCCTCTACGTAGAGATCCTCACTGCCGATCTGAATGGCGAGATTTCCATTTTCTTTCATTGTATCATACTGGTATCCCTCGACATGAACATCAGGTATCTTCAAACGGTATTTTTCAAGAACCGTCTTTCCGTCGACCTGTCTCGTCGTTGTTCCCGTATAGGGTATATACCTGTAAATTCCATGTCGGGCTTCCGTAAACTCCACTTTGATGACTTCCTTTACCACGAAGGAATTATTCTCATACAGATCCAGCTGCACGTCAAAATTCTTCGTAACATAGGATTCTGCACTTGCAAAGGAGAGGTTCAGACCAAACAAAACCATCACACAAAAAATGATGGCGATTATTCTTCCCCACTTCATCTTATCCACACTCACACTTTCCCGTCAAAAAATCGAAACGGCTGAAAGCCGTCCCGTATTTTCCGTTAAAATTGGACCTTAACCGTTTCTCTTTCGGCTTCGTCATTCACCTCAAACATGGTTTTGCGCGTAAAGTTGAATATCCCCGCAATGAGGTTGCTTGGGAAGGATTCCGTCTTTGTATTGAATTCCTTTACGATCGCATTATAGTATTTTCTTGAATTTGCGATTTCATCCTCGATCCGCTGCAGCTGAGACTGTAAATCCAGGAAATTCTGATTTGCCTTCAGATCAGGATATGCTTCTGCTATGGCAAATAAGCTTCGCAGTGTGTTCTGCAGCATGTTTTCTCCTTGAATCTTGCCCTCGATGGTCTTTGCGTCCGCAGCCATATTTCTTGCCTTTACAACGTTTTCCAGCGTGGTCTTTTCATGGGCCGCGTATCCCTTTACTGTTTCAACCAGATTCGGGATCAGGTCATACCGTTTCTTCAGATAGACATCCATGGTGGCAAAGGCTTCCTCCACCATATTGCGCAGACGAATGAACCCGTTGTATGCTGATATTACCCAGATGGCGCCAATGGCGATCACAGCCAGGATTGCAATAAGTATCATTGTTCCGGTTCCCATATTCCTATCCTCCTAATTTATTTTAGTATTTGATTCATAAACAGCAGTATTCCGTTTAACGGTTGCTCAATGCAAGTACGACACCGATCACGATCACAATCAGCACTCCGGCAATCACAATTAATCCAAAGCTCATAGCCATAAATTTTATGCTCCTTTCCCATCCTCTTATGACGATTTACGAATTAATTTCCCAATCAATCGTTTCTCCGTATTGAGAGAGAAATTCATTGGTTTTCGAAAAATGCCTGCAGCCCCAGAATCCATTGTATGCAGACAGCGGACTCGGATGGGGCGCAGTGAATATGCGGTGGTTTTTATTGGTCATCAGATCAGCCTTTGATTTGGCATTTGCCCCCCACAACAAAAAAACCATTGGCTTTTCCCGCTGATTCAAGAGCTCGATCACCCGGTCCGAAAAGATCTCCCACCCTTTTCCCTTATGTGAGTTGGCATGTCCGCTCCGGACCGTCAGCACCGTATTCAGGAGCAGCACCCCTTGCTTTGCCCAGGCCTCCAGACAGCCGTGCTCCGGCGGCGCGATACCCAGGTCGCTTTTCAGCTCTTTAAAAATATTGACAAGAGACGGAGGCTTCTGCACGCCCTTCTTTACGGAAAAGCAAAGACCATGGGCCTGGTTGGGTTCATGATAGGGGTCCTGTCCCAGTATCACGACTTTTACATCCTGATATGCGGTATATTTCAGCGCATTGAAAATATCATGCATGGATGGAAAAATGATCCGGGTCTTATACTCACTAACCAAAAAGCTTCTGAGTGCGACATAATATTCTTTTTCAAATTCTCTGTCCAGGATCGTGTCCCAGTCATTTCCGATTGTAACCATATCTGCTGCTCCGTTTTCATTCCGAAATAGAAATATCCTGTGTTTCCTTGTCTTGCCATGACTTGGCTCTACACTAAAATACTATACTATAAATAGTAAAAAAACAAGGATATATCAAGTCGAAATTTTTCTACTTATGCGTTAT
>JAQUYZ010000343.1 GCA_028691625.1 Eubacteriales bacterium | reverse complement strand
ATTGTGCGAATCAGACCAATGGAACCCATTGGTCTTATCGGTGCTTATAACGAGGTTTATGTGGACCAATACCTCGTTGTAACGCACAGAGGTAAGAGAATTTTCTACATCCGAAAATTTTCTACGGATGCGTTATTATAGTAGGAGGATAAAATAAATGAATTCAACGTTAATCTCGAAAGAGAAGAATCAGGCAAAATTCACAATGGAATTTACTGCAGAAGAATTTGAAAAGGCAGTAACCGGCGCATATCAGGCAACAAAGAGTAAGTATGCCGTTGATGGTTTCAGAAAGGGAAAGGCTCCGAGAAAGTTGATTGAAACACATTACGGAGAAGACGTATTTTTCGAGGATGCCATTAATAATATGTTCTCAAAAGGATATCCGGAAGCGGTTGACACACTGGGATTGGACCCTGTTGACAGACCTGCTGCGGAATTTGACAAGATTAAAAAAGGCAAAGACTTCAAAGTAACCATTACCGTAACGGTAAAACCTGAGTTCACAGTGAAGGACTATAAGGGAGTAAAGGTTACAAGAGTTGAGCACAATATAACTGATGAAGACGTAAACAAGGAATTGGAAGCGTTACAGCAGAGAAACTCAAGAATGGTTCTGGTTGACCGGCCTGCCCAGAACGGCGACACCGTTCTGATCGATTATGCAGGCTTTACAGGTGATGTACAGTTTGAAGGCGGTACCGCAGAAAGACAGCCTTTAGCACTCGGAAGCAACACATTTATCCCGGGCTTTGAAGAGCAGCTTGTTGGAGCTGCAGCAGGGGAAGAGCGAGAAGTAAAGGTTACCTTCCCTGAAGAATACCATTCCGCTGATCTTGCGGGAAAAGAAGCTGTGTTCAAGTGCATGGTGCATGAGATCAAGGAAATGGAAAAGCCGGAACTGAATGATGAATTTGCGAAAGACGTCAGTGAATTTGACACACTGGAAGAGCTGAAGAAGGATTCCAGGGAAAAGCTTGAAAAGGCGGCTTCCTCAAAGGCGGAATATGAAACAAAGAACGCCGTTCTGGAAAAGGTTTATGAGTCAAATGAGATCGATATCCCTGAAGTTATGGTGGAAGATCAGATCGATGAAATGATGCAGGAATTTGACCAGCAGCTGCGCTATCAGGGTCTGGATCTTCAGAAGTACTTTGAGTATCTTCAGAAAGAACCGAAGGAGTTCAGAGAAGAGCTTCGTGCAGACGCATACAAAAAGGTTAAGACCAGAATGGTTGTAGAAGCAGTTGCGGAAGCAGAGAAGCTGGAAGCAACCGATGAAGACGTGGAAGCAGAACTGAAAGCAATGGCTGACCAGTATAAAATGGAAATCGAAAAGCTGAAGGAAGTAATGAAGGCTGAAAATTACGATTATGTTGCAAAAGACATAAAAATGCGAAAAGCAGTTGATTTTATGTTTGAAAATGCGATAGTTGAGTAATATATAAGATAAGCGGCGTAAGCCGCACAAGGGGGTAAACAGATGACACTCATTCCAATGGTAGTAGAACAGACGAGTCGGGGCGAAAGATCCTATGATATCTATTCAAGACTTTTAAAGGACAGAATTATTTTTTTAGGAGAAACGGTAGATGAACATACAGCAAGCCTCATCGTTGCACAGCTTTTATTTCTGGAATCCGAGGATGCTGAGAAGGATATTAATTTCTATATCAACAGCCCCGGGGGTTCTGTTACCGCGGGTATGGCAATCTATGATACGATGCAGCATATCAAGCCGGATGTTTCGACGATCTGCATCGGAATGGCAGCCAGCATGGGTGCATTTCTTCTTTCTGCGGGGGCGAAGGGAAAGAGATTTGCGCTTCCCAATGCGGAAATCATGATTCATCAGCCACTGGGCGGCATCCACGGTCAGGCCGAGGATATCAGGATCCATGCGGAATGGATCATAAAAACAAGACAAAAGTTAAATAAAATCCTAAGTGCAAATACTGGTCAGAACCTCGAACGGATCGAAAAGGACACGGACCGAGATAATTTTATGAGTGCAGACGAAGCAGTAGAATACGGGATTATCGATAAGGTAATGAAACCAAGAGAGTAAGGGGGATTGGCTTATGAGTAAATATGATGCTACAAAGCAATTGAAGTGTTCCTTTTGCGGAAAACCGCAGGATCAGGTAAGACGGCTGGTGGCGGGGCCAAATGTATATATTTGTGACGAGTGTATTGAGCTTTGCCAGGATATTATAAAAGAAGAGTTCGCAAGTGCAATCGACGATGACGATCGCAGATCGGAGAAGTTTGATTTGCCGAAGCCAAAGGAAATTGCACGCATCCTTTCCGATTATGTAATCGATCAGGATGATGCGAAGAAATCTTTGGCTGTCGCGGTGTATAACCATTATAAACGGGTAAATAGTCTGAGCAAGCTGGATAGCGACGATATCGAGATCCAGAAAAGCAATATCGTTATGATCGGACCAACCGGTTCCGGGAAAACACTTCTGGCACAGACACTGGCAAAAATTCTTGATGTTCCTTTCGCCATCGCTGATGCCACCGCTTTGACGGAGGCCGGCTATGTGGGTGAGGACGTGGAGAATATTCTGCTGAAGCTGATTCAGGCTGCGGACTATGATGTGGATAAGGCACAGAAGGGAATCATCTATGTGGATGAGATCGATAAGATCGCCAGAAAGTCTGAAAACCCATCCATCACCAGAGATGTCAGCGGCGAGGGAGTCCAGCAGGCTCTGCTTAAGATTCTGGAAGGAACCGTTGCCAGCGTTCCGCCTCAAGGAGGCAGGAAGCATCCGCATCAGGACTTTATCCAGTTTGATACGACAAACGTATTATTCATCTGCGGAGGCGCATTTGACGGATTGGATAAAATCATACAGAGAAGAATCGGAGAGAAGACCATCGGCTTTAATTCAGATATCAAGTCCACCAAGGTGGAAGCATCTGAGATTCTGAAAAAGGTGCAGCCGGAGGACTTGCTGAAATACGGCTTGATTCCGGAGTTCATCGGCAGGCTGCCTGTCATGGTAACACTGGATGAACTGACAAAGGATGCCCTGGTGCGAATCATCAAGGAGCCGAAGAACGCTATTTTGAAGCAGTACAAGAAGCTGTTCCAGATGGACGGCGTGGAACTTGAGATCGAAGACGACGCCATTAACAGAGTGGCGGAAAAAGCAATCG
>JAQUYZ010000342.1 GCA_028691625.1 Eubacteriales bacterium | reverse complement strand
CAATTCTATATTTGCTCTGTTGTCCAGATGATCTTTCAGAAGCTCCAGAAGAAACAGCTCTTGATCGGTGAAATCGCCCTGCTCCTTGTTTCTGTACAGAGAAATGATTCCCAGGAAGATGTCTCCACGGGCGATACTCATCTGTGCAGAGTAATAGATTCTCGCAGGGACATAAATATCTCTATAATATGCATTATCCTGCCGAACCTTATCCGGAAATAAATCCGTCTCCCGATATACCATGGTTTTGCCGCTCATAAAGATCCATCTTGTATAATCTTTATCTTCATATTCCTCTATGTATCGCTGCAACTCAGATTGTGGAATGCCCTTGCCCACCGGGTCAGCCAGACGATGCTCCTTTTCCTTCGATGCCAGATAAAAAGAAGCCTGCTGGTATGGAATCAAGGTGTCCAGCATTTCCAACAACAGGATTCTCATCTGCCTGTAATCCTCTGTGATGTAAATCTTCTCAATGATTTCGTTGAGTAAAATTGCCTCATTTCTTTGCAGCACAGTCCCGTCCTCCTTCTGTTTTGATCAATAGCCTCCATTATTTATTTTTGAATTTACTCTATGTTATCATAATAGACGAGAAAAGAAAATCATATAACGCTCACTCATTCCTGTTAACAGGTGACTCATGTCTGCAGAGGACAGATTCATTTTCTCCGCCAGTTCTTTTATTGTATATCTTCCGGAAAGCTCCAGACATTCCAATTCAAGCCGGGTGAGCATTTTGATATCAATTGCTGAAAAGTCAACGGCCCTTTGCACAATCCATGTGTTTTTTTCCTCCCCATTCAGTTCATCCCATTCTTTGATCAGACCTTCCTGCTCTATCAGTTTTGAATAGTATTGAAACAGTATTCTGTTTTTTGCGTAAATAAATTTAAAGTACCCTCCTGTAATCCCGTATCGGATCGCCAATTGAAAATCTTTTTTTATCCGTTGCTTAGGAATCAGTCCTTTTTCAAATTGTTCCTTCATCCTGGTGGATACTTTTGTAAGAAAGCGTGCGCGTGCCGTACAGATTTCAGTCAGAGAAAGCGCATCGGTATGGTTTACGGGGAAATCGTCGATGGAAGTGATATAGTCACGGTCTTCCAATACAATATGAAACTCTTCGGGATGGTTGTAAATACGGGTGCCCGGCAAAGGCATGAGAAATGTCGTGGACAGATCCAGAAGGCCCGGTGCCGCATCCAGAAGCCTTAACGCAGCTTGCGTTGTCTCTTCGAGAGTCTTCTCTGTTTCAAGCGCCCCGCCGATGATATAATTACCCGTTAATTGGGGCAATCCTTCTTTCTGACAGAGTTCCACTACTTTTTTGATATCCTCCGGTATTGCCTGTTTGCCATATGATTCCAGCACTTCCCGGGATCCCGATTCCATCCCGATTTGCATGCGCACCATCCCGCTGTCGATCATTTCTCTGATCAATTCTGGGTTTTTTACCAGGAATCCGGGGTGAGCTTCACAAAACCACACAAAATCGAACCTTGTTCGGAGCGATTTTAAACCGGATAAAAGCTTCTTCAGCCTTGACGGGTTGGTTGTTAAAGTATCATCTGTAAAAAAAATATATCGAGGCCCATGGCTCATTGTTAGCCTGAGTTCAATTTCATTCAGCACAGCCTCTACCGTTCGCATTCTTAATTTTTTTGAATTGCCTCCTTCAAAGCAAAAGGCGCAGCGGTGAGGGCAGCCTCTCGCGGTAATCACAGATAAAAGCGGCTTTTCCTCATAATTCAATACATCCTCGTCCCGCGGAAGTTCATAGTTTGAAAAATCATCCAGGTAAACATAGTCTGCGTCTTTTCCCGTCTTGATTTCCCCCCGCACTGTGGTCTCTTTCCCGTGGAGCCTTCCTGTCAGCCATTCCAAAAGGGTTTCCTCTCCTTCTCCTTTTAAAATCGCATCTGCCTGAAATGTCTCAATATCTTTTTCCGTCATATGAAGAGTTTGCGGCCCCCCGATTACGATATAAAAATTTGACTTCCTTTTCAGATGGCAAATCATGGAGGCAACAGCAGATTGATTGTCAAAGTCACAGTAAAAGCAAACCGCAAAAAGGTCATCTTTCTTTTTTTCTATGATCCTCATTGCATCCGTCGTAATGCCGGTGTAGGCCTTCGCTTCAAAACCGTTGGCATTCAGCTGGGCTGCCAGTGTCAGGATTCCAAGGTTTCCAATCGCTTCGAAGTTTCGTCCCTTGACCATACGCTGGGTGTAAATCAATAAAACTTCAGGCTTATTTTTCATGGTTTTCGATATAAAATCCACTTATACCCCTCCATTTTATTCAAAGACCGTTCCGCACTCGAATAGAAATCAGCGCACTCCCCCTTCGGATCCAGCTGTAATCTTCCGATCTGCAATATTTCTTTTTTCGAAAGACGTCCATTGCATAATTTTAATAAGGTAAAATCCATTTCATCCAGTGTCCGGTCATGTATTTTCGTGCGATCCCCATTCACATCCGTGTAGAGCCACAATTCAAACGTCCGGTGTATCAAGGCATCCTCCCTCCGGTTTCCTAATTGCCGGCTTACTGCATAGTCACCGGATACACGCATTTTCCAGTATGCATTGTCAATCGGAAAATTTTTATAAACATAATCATACCATCGTGAATAAACTCCATATCGATTGATTAACCGATAAGACTCCAGAATAATGGTTTCCGGAATTTCCCCCTGAAGATAGATCCGCTTCATTTCATTTTGAAGATGTTTATTGGTTTGGAGACGTAGATTCAACAAATCGGTGAAGTCCAAATCGTTTGTGCCGGAAAGCGGAATATCTTCATTGCAGCAATCAATCAGCTCCTCATAGATTTTTACTCCAAATTTCTCAGGCGCAAGCGTGATCGGTGTTTTCGGATAAGGCAGAAACGAAAAATAAGCGGTCTCAAACTGACCCGGTGCCCGATGCAGCAGGTCCATGATCAGGTCTTCCGATTCTTCGATTGTCATCAAGGTCTCATGAGGGCCTCCTAAAATAATATTGCCGGATATGCTTTGAATACCGGATTCAATACAATGATCAATCACATCCACAATCTTTTTCCGATTGATTTTTTTATTATAGTCCCGCAGTACTTGATCACTACCCGACTCCAAACCAAAAAAAATCTTTTTCAGCCCCGCATCCGCCATATTTTTTGCCATATCCTGATACTTGTCAATGG
>JAQUYZ010000341.1 GCA_028691625.1 Eubacteriales bacterium | reverse complement strand
AAGCATCTGCATGTGCCCTCCCATTGCCTGGTGAACGGCCTTGAACAATTTCTTCGTCGACTTGAGATTGAATTTCCCGAGCTTCTTGGAAAGCTGTACCGCAGCTCTCATTTTTTCTGCCTTCCCGCTCTCCTCCGCTTTTTTCCATACTTTTTTATGCATGGACTCGAAGATGAGCGGCACCCCAAGCATGACGTTCGCCTGCGCTTCCGCCATATTTTTTACGATATATTTCAGCCCCTCGCAGATGGCAACGCAGCAGCCCTGATAGATGCAAGTAAACACATGGCAGGTCATCTCATAGGTGTGGTGCATCGGCAGCACGGACAACCCTGTCCAGTTGTCGGAAACATTTACATATTTGGACATATTGTATATATTGGCTGTGAGATTTTTATGAGAAAGCATGACACCTTTTGCCAGACCTGTCGTTCCCGAGGTAAACAACAGAGAACACATCACATCCCGGTCGATTTCCGCATCGGTAAAATTCCGCTGCTCCTCCAGCAGCAGCCGTTTCCCGGCCCTTTGCAGCTTTTTAAAGGAAAGCTTCCGCTCCACATGCTCAGGGGCATCCATACTGATCACATATTCAATGCGCTCGATTCCCTGAATCGCTTCTTCCACAGCCGACCCCACTTTGCTGGAGAAAACGACGGCACTGACCTCGGAACGTTCCAGCAGGTTGCGCACCTCCTGGACGGGCAGCTCCCTGTCCAGCGGCACGATGACACCGACGCCGTTGACAACGGCAAGATATGTCACGACCCACTCATAGCGGTTTTCTCCGATCAATGCGATTTTCTTCCCGGAAAGACCCAAATCCATCAGGGCTGTTCCCAGCTCATCTATATCTGTTTTCAGCCGGCTGAATTTAATCGGCACATAGGAGCCGCCCGGCGCGTTTTTCACCAAAAAAGCATTCCTGTCCGCATAAAGCACGGCACTGGTATCGATCATATCCTTCAGGTCTCTGATCGGCCTGTGGATGTATTCTTCGTCTTTAAATCTGGAGCTGTTCATACGATTTCTCCTCCGATGCTGCATTTTCTCTTCCTTCAGAAAAGCCTAAGTCATTTTACCATTATATAGTGGTTTAATCAACACCATTAGATATAAGAAACCTCTTGTGAAATCCAAGGTTTGTTCATTTCCCGCTATTTACGATCACCCGGATCAGATCACTGAAGACACCGAATCCGGTCTGCTCGATGCCCGGATCGTGTTCCACAATGGAAATCGTTCTCATCAGGTCTGTGGTGATGGAAACGACGGAGGAGGTCCCTGCAATGGTTGCCGACAGCTCATTTTTGTCGATCTCCTCCGGGGCAACCCTGCCGATCACCTTGCCGTTTTCAATGGTTCCGCGGCAGAGCAGCTTGATGACCTTACCTCTTGCTTCCGCATCTCTGATCTGTTCGATCGTAATATCCTCAATCCCCTTGCGATCCATTTGGTCGGGAGTTATGCCGGCGCCCATCAGAACGTTGAGCAGGGCTGCTGTTTTCGCAGCCGCATCCCAGCCTTCCACATCCATGGAGGGATCTGCCTCCACAAATCCTCTTTCCTTTCCTTCCATGATCACCGCATCGTAATCCTTGCCCTTGGCCAGCTCTTCCAGGATGAAGTTGGTGGTTGAGTTCAGAATGCCCGAAACTTCCGTCACCCTGCACATGCGCAGGGTTTCCTCCACCAGATTGAAAACCGGAGTGCCGTCCATCACAGTCGTTTCATAATAAAACCGGACGCCCTGCTCCTCTGCCAGCCGCCGCAGATCCTCAAAAGCCCAGGCAATGGGGCCTTTATTGGCAGTAACCGCATGCTTTCCGCGGTTTAACGCAGCCTTGATATGATCGATGGCAGGCTGCCCGGAAAATATCGCAAGAGGCGTCAATTCGATGAGCAGATCATACTCGACTGTGTCTGCGATTTCCATAGAAATCATTTCGGAGTAATCCCTGCTGTCCGTATCAAAGCGGCAGAGCGTTTCCATGTCCCTGCAGGCCTTGGAAAGATCGATACCGGCTACGTTGACCAGGCTTCCCCGGCTGCCGGTTGCAATTGCAACCACCTTGACGTCGCAGCTGTATGCCTGCTTGATTTCTTCCTTTTTATTCAGTAACAATTCTGCAAAAGCCCTGCCTGCATTACCGAAGCCGAGCATTGCAACCTTCAATTCTCTCATTCTTTCATCCTTCCCGAGATCTAATCAAGCAGTTCCCCGGCGGAGCGGAGCATCTGCCGCCTCATTCTTTCGCTGCACAAAAATCCTTTACGGCCTGGACTGTCCTGTCGATGTCTTCCATCGTGTTGTACGGAGCAAGACCTACTCTTACAAAACCGCCCTGGGCGCCTAATTTCAGAACATTCATGATAATCTCGATGGCATAGAAGTCTCCGTCCCAGACAAACAAGCCCCTCTCTGCCAGAAAGACAGCAACGTCATGGGAATTCCTTCCTGCAACGGTAAAGGAAACGGTTGAGGTTCTCGGATGATCCTCCGGCGGTCCGTACAGTGTAACCCCTTCTATTTTTGCAAGCTCATGCCGCAGTTTCTTGTTCATTGGCTCTTCATATGCATCAATCGCCAGCATTCCGGCTACGATCTGTCTTCTTTTTCCTGTCAGTCCCTTCAACTCTTCCTCAAAATACTGTTCATGCCTCACGCCCAGATCCGCAATAAAGTCGATCGCGCCGGCACAGCCGCAGATATGCTCGTAATTGGGTGTTCCAGTTTCAAATTTTTCCGGCACTTCGGTATTATCATCCGCTAATACACGGATCGTTCTAACCTTATCCAGAACTTCTGCTTTCGCATACATCACTCCCATATGCGGTCCAAAAAACTTATATGCGGAACATACCAGAAAATCCGTATCGATGTCTTTCACGTCAATCACTTTATGGGGTGCATAGTGAACTGCATCAATTATGGTAAGGGCACCTACCTCGTGGGCCATTTTTATCATTGTTTTCACATCAGTTACTGTGCCGGTTGCGTTTGAAGCCCAGTTGATCGCAACCACCTTTGTCCTGTCCGACAGCTTGGATTTGTAATCATTGAGATCCAGGGTATAGGTATCCAGGTTTATCTTTACGCTCTTGACAATAATCCCACGCTCTTCCAGAGTTCTCAACGGTGACCGGTTTGATTCATGGTCAATGTCGGTGATGATCACCTCGTCGCCAGGCTTCAT
>JAQUYZ010000340.1 GCA_028691625.1 Eubacteriales bacterium | reverse complement strand
GCTTCTGATATGGCCGATATGTAATGGCTTCGCGATATTCGGCTAGGAAAACTCAACGATCACCTTGCGGTTCTGACCCATGGTGCTGCTGCCGTAGCGTTCCCTGTCCGCTGCAACGCCTGCCACAAGCTCCTGCATAAATACCTTTCTGGATAAAAACATATTCACATACGCGTTTACATTTTCCACCTTTTCAAAAGCTTCGCCGTTCTTCAGCTTATCCGCAATTTCTTGTGCAATCATAGGCGGCGCCTTTCTCAGCACCTTGGCCAGCTTGAAGCATGGGAAGGCATAGTCTCCCATTTTGCTGTCCGCGGGAATCTCAATCATATCCCTGATTTCTTCCGCAGTGAGACCCTCGATCGTCCCGGCCAGAACCGCAGCTACTTTTTCTTTGAAATTTATCATGAATCAATCCTCCTGTTATCTTCGCATTATTATTATTTATATTTCCCGGCTTCCGAC
>JAQUYZ010000339.1 GCA_028691625.1 Eubacteriales bacterium | reverse complement strand
GTTAATCAAATGCTTTCCCAGAAAAAAAAAGGAATACAACAATATTTTAAACGAGATAAAAATGGGAATAAATAACGATAGAGGTACGAAATATTTCATTTCTATCGATATAAATCCATATAGTTTTTTATGAGGAGAGGGTAGAATGGCGTTAAGGAACATCGTCTTGGAAGGCGACGAAATTTTAAGAAAAAGAGCGAGAGAGGTCACTGATCTCAATGCACATGTCCGCATGATTCTGGACGATATGCTGGAAACCATGAGGGAGTATGACGGCGTCGGCATTGCGGCTCCGCAGGTCGGCATTATGAAGAGAATGTTTATCGTGGAAATCGATGAACAGGTCATGGAACTGATTAATCCGGAAATTTTAAAGACCGAGGGGATTCAGACAGAGGATGAGGGCTGCCTCAGCGTTCCGGGGAAGATCGGAACGGTGGAACGGCCGGCTTACATCAAGATGAAGGGCTTAAACAGGGAAGGTCAGGAGGTTTTCTATGAGGGAACCGGACTGCTTGCTGTTGCTTTAAGTCATGAGTATGATCATTTGAATGGTGTTTTATATATAGATAAGGCTACCAATTTAAGAGAGGCGGAAGCCCGGGATTAGGTGAAAAAATGAAAATAATTTATATGGGGACCCCGGAATTCGCTGTACCGCCGCTCCGGAGTCTCAGTGAAAACGGGTATCAGGTGAAGCTCGTTGTCACTCAGCCGGATAAGGCCAGAGACAGGGGGAAAAAGATACAGTTCCCTCCTGTTAAGGAGTATGCGCTGGAGCACGGGCTGGAGGTTCTGCAGCCTGAATGGATCAAGGGAAATAAGGAATTCATCGCCCGGATCAAAGAAATTGATCCTGATCTGATTGTCGTGGCGGCCTACGGGAAATTGCTTCCCACCGAGCTGCTGCAGATTCCCAGACTGGGCTGTATCAATATTCATGCATCGCTGCTGCCGAAATTCCGCGGTGCGGCACCCATACACAGAAGCATAATTGAAGGAGCTGAAAGAACGGGTGTGACCCTGATGTATATGGAGGAAGGGCTTGACACAGGTGATATGATCGCTGCCAGATCGACTGAAATCGGAAAAAAGACGACAGCTCAGCTTCATGACGAGTTAGCACAGATGGGAGCCGACCTGCTGATCACGAATCTGCCCTGTATTGAACAGAGAGTGAACGGCAGAACAAAACAGAACGACAGCGAAGCAACCTATGCACCGATGATCTTCAAACAGGACTGCCTTGTTGATTTCAGCAAGTCGCCCGTGGAGCTCGAGCGGTTGATCAGGGGTCTCAATTCCTGGCCCGGCGCATATACAACATATCAAGGAGAGTCGATGAAGCTCTGGCAGGCAGAAGCACTTGAGGAAAGTGCGGCTGAGTCTTACGGAACGGTGATCGGCGTATCGAATGAAGGTATTAAAGTGGCAGCAGGGGGACGTGTGCTGCTTATACTGAGGATACAAATGCCAGGGAAAAAGGCGATGCAGGTATCCGAATATCTCAAAGGGAATAAAATTGCAATCGGGGAACGGTTAGGCTGATCGTAGGATTCGGTTATGCGTGACACCCGGGGGGCAGCAGGGTTTAAGAAAGGATGGAGAATCATGTATTTTGGAATGTTTGATCCAACGATTATCATTTTAATACCGGCGATGATTTTTACCTTTTATGCACAGAGCAAGGTAAATTCAGCTTATAACAAATATGCGACTGTACGCAACAGAAGAGGGATCACAGGTGCGCAGGCAGCAAGGAGAATTCTTGACAGCAACGGGCTTCAGAATGTGCCGATCGAAGTGACAAATCGGAGATTGGCGGACCATTATGATCCGAGAAAACGTATCATGCGTCTCTCTCCGCAGGTTTACAATGATCCTTCGATAGCCTCCGTCAGTATCGCAGCTCATGAGGCGGGTCATGCCATCCAGCATGCGGATAGCTATGCTCCGCTAAAAGTGCGGAATATACTGGCACCGCTGGTATCGGTTGTATCTAATCTTGCCTGGCCGATTTTAATTATCGGACTGCTCATCATCGGAGCAGGGAATGTTTTCCAGGGCAACATGATTTTTAATATCGGTATCATTTGTTATGCCGCCGCAGTGTTGTTTCAGGCAATCACCCTCCCGGTGGAATTCAACGCCAGCAACAGGGCGATTCGGCAAATGAATGAAGTAGGTATCATCTATTTAGAAGAGACCGCAAGTGCAAAAAAAGTTCTGTCAGCCGCAGCGTTGACCTATGTCGCTGCACTGGCTGCTTCCATTGCGACTCTTCTGCGAATTTTAGCGCTGAGGGGGCGTCAATGAAATGGATAAGAACAGAAGAATTGCTTATTTAACACTAATGGACGTGGAATTGAAACAATCCTATTCCAACCTTGCCCTGAACCATCATATCATCAGCGGAAAACCAGATGCCCCCGCGTTTGTGCGGGAACTGGTCTATGGTGTCCTGGAAAATAAAATGTATTTGGATTACATCATCGAGCAGTATGTAAAAACTCCGACCCGTAAAATGAAAACCAGCGATCTGACGGTTTTAAGGCTGGGAATCTATCAGCTGAACTATCTGGACGGTGTTCCCGAATATGCTGCCGTCAATGAAAGCGTTGATCTTGCCAGAAGATATTGCAAGGGCAGAGAAGGTTTCGTCAATGGTGTGCTGAGAAGCTTTCTGCGGGCAGGCAAAGTGGTTGAACTGCCGGATCGCGCGCAAGATGAGGTGAAATACCTGTCGATCAAATACTCCTATGAGCCCTGGATCATAGAATTGTGGCTGGAACAGTTTGCACCCGATTTTGTGGAAGAACTGCTGGCAGCCGGAAATCAAACTCCGGATCTTGTGATCAGAGTAAATTTCATAAAAACCACCAGGGATGATTTGAAAAAGAGAATCATTGCCAAAGGGTATCAGGCCGAGGATGGCCTATTATGCAAGGAGGCACTCCATGTGGAAGGACGGGGCCTTATAGGCGGCAAGCTCTATAACAGCGGGATGTTTTCCGTACAGGACGAGAGCTCAATTCTTGCTGTCAATATGCTGGATCCGCAGCCGGATGAAATGATCATCGATGTCTGCGCCGCACCCGGCGGAAAGACGCTGGCGATAGGCGAAAAAATGAGGAACAGAGGTTCGATATCCGCCTGGGATATTTATAAAAGGAAGTTGGCAATTATAGACAAGGAGGCGCAAAGAC
>JAQUYZ010000338.1 GCA_028691625.1 Eubacteriales bacterium | reverse complement strand
TTCAGATCTCTTTAAAATCATTATGAACGGCCATAAAAAGGAACGTGTCGAAAATGATGCGTACGCGCGGCTTGTTGCGTACCACGAGTCGGGGCACACTCTGGCGACGAAGCTCCTGACCAATGACGGAGTCACAACCGTTACAATTATCCAGAGTACATCGGGCGCGGGCGGGGTAACCTTTCGCGCACCGGAGGATATGCCGCTGAAAAGCAAAAAATATCTGAGGAGCCTGGTAAAGGTCATGTACGCCGGCCGGGCGGCAGAGGAAATCCTGCTGGGAGGAGCCGAGGATATCACAACCGGAGCATCTGAGGATATCAAACAGGCGACGGAGATCATCAAGCAGTATATTGCGATTTATGGGATGGGAAGTCAAGGCATGATTGATCTGACACAGCTGACAAATCAGTTCAACATGATCGAGGAAGCTTCCAATATGGCCAATGAGCTTTACAGTGAAACATTGGAGTTTCTTGCCCTCAACCGGGACAGACTGGACCGTCTCGCCGCTGCACTGCTGGATAAAGAGACGCTGGAGGAAGCGGAAATCGATGATCTGGTCAAGGAACAACCCGCCGGATAACCGGCGGATCTGATGATTCAATTATTGTCATTCTTTATTTCTTCTGCGTTCAATCTTTAGTATAATGTATTTATTATGATCAAGTAAGGAGAGAGGTTACCGATGGAGCAAATCCAGTTGTTTGAGAAAATTACCGACTATTTGGAGGAAGGTCTTTTATTCGTAAACTGCAGACAGGAGATACAGCTTTTCAATCAGAAAGCAAAGGAGATCACCGGTATTATTTACGGCAAGACAGCCTCCCATCCGGCCGGAGTCATCGAGGATGGCGATATCGTTATTATCGCAGACAATTCGATGGGAGAGGACGACGGGAATCTGTCAGCCGGGGATCTGGCTCTGATCAATATCAGACATCCGGATATCCGAAAAAACGACATGCTCTTAGGGGTAGGCGTATACAATAATCCCGAAATAAAACCGGTTTACAAATATCTGCGGGGGCATCAGCCAAATTCGGAATTCAGCCTGGAAACAAATTATCTGGGTTTTCAAATTACCGCAAACATATCGGAAGAAACCAAGACGCTCCATATCAACGTCAACGGCACTCCCTATGAAATGACCTTCCTCAAATCTGCAGGCCATGGTGTGATCATTGACGTAAAGAGCGGTCAGATTAAGTTTTTCCAGGCAAAGGGATACACGATCCGCAGGGAGTCCATCGGCAATATCCTGAGAGGAAGCCCTTTTACCGCAAAAGGGTTCTCCGGCAATGAAATCGAGGTCATTGGCTCCGAATTGAAGGATATCTTTGAACCGGGCGAATTTACCGATCACATAGATACCGTTCTGGCAGGGAGAGAAAATCAGGTGCTCAATGCTTTTTGTGATTTAAACAAGCGGCTTGCCCTTTGTTCCTTTTATGCTGTGGAAGGCAGCGACGGAAAACCGTCGGGGGCACTCATCAAGATCCGGGACCTCTCCGAGCTGGACCAGCTGCTGGATGACCGAAATAAGATAATCGAAGAGGTAGAAAAAAAGAATATCAGCTTTAAACCGATACATACTGATTTGCCCCGGAACGCTTTTACAAATTTTGTAGGCAGCAGCTATCAGATGGATGAAGTGAAATATCTGGCATATAAAGCTTCCCGGACGAAGTTCAACGTGATTATTACGGGGGAAAGCGGAACCGGAAAATCCCATCTGGCATATGAGATCCATCAGCTGTACGACAAATCCGCACCCTTTGTGGAGGTTAACTGCAATGCCATTGCGCCGAGCCTGTTTGAGAGCGAGCTCTTCGGATATGTGGGCGGCGCTTTTACCGGTGCTTCCTCCTCCGGGAATGCCGGATATTTTGAAAGAGCAGACGGCGGAACTATTTTTCTGGATGAGATCGGCGAACTGCCTCCGGAAATCCAGGTCAAACTTTTATATGTCCTGCAGAGCAAAAAAATCAACAGGGTCGGCTCTTCGAAGCCGATTCCCGTCAATGTACGAGTGATCGCTGCTACAAACAGAAACCTGGAAAAGGATGTGGAGGAAGGCGGGTTCCGACAGGACCTCTATTACCGGATCAATGTTTTTCCGATTGCAATTCCACCTCTGCGCGAGAGAAAATCAGATATTTGTCTGCTCATCAACAAGACACTGGAAAAGATTTGCAGCCGGTACGATGTGCCCCCCAAGCAGTTTTCAGGGGAGGCCCTGCGCAAAATCATGAATTACGACTGGCCGGGCAATGTGAGAGAATTGGAGAATATTCTTGAGCGGGCAATCGTTCTCTGCGAATCCAACATCATCTATCCGGAGCATATCAGCATAAAGTCGGAGGAGGGGGTCCTTACCATGAATCAAATGATGGCGGATGCCGAGGCCCGCATTATCAAAAGAACCTTGCAGCAGTTCAACGGCGACAAGGTGCAAACGATGAAGCACCTGGGAATATCAAAATCCGTCTTCTATGAGAAACTGAAGAAATATCATATTCAAGTGCAGGAAAAGTAAGCGCCTTCAGGCGAGCCTGCAGCATCGATAAGCGATATCGCGGATGATCTGTTCAAAGACCGGCACATCCGTTTCATTCGATGCAAAGACGATCACAAACGGTTCCTGTGCAAAGACAATGCCTGCATCGTGAGTGATTCCTTTATCCTCTCCCGTCTTGTGGGCAACCCTGATTTCCCTGGGAAGCCTCGACGGGATCTTATGCTTGATCTGCTGTCCTAAAAGAATCTCCTTGATTTTTCCGGAAACCGCTTCATCCACAAAGTTCCCCCCGTATATTTTCTCCAGGAGGAGTCCGATTTCCTTCGGTGCAAAATAGTTGTGTATGCCCTGCTGTGCCGCTTCCGCATCGAACAGCAGACGATTGATCCGGGTTTTCTCCAAACCGATTTCACAAAATTCCTGATGCAGCTCTTCGATTCCGAAACGCTTGATCAAAAGATTCGTTGCCGTATTGTCGCTGATGACGATCATCAACCTGCAGAGTGTCCCGA
The DNA here is from genome assembly GCA_028691625.1 of Eubacteriales bacterium. Taxonomy (GTDB): domain Bacteria; phylum Bacillota; class Clostridia; order Peptostreptococcales; family Anaerovoracaceae; genus Anoxybacterium. The sequence goes on along the minus strand of JAQUYZ010000338.1, from coordinate 174 downwards.
TATCGACTGCAGGTTCATCCGAAAAGTGGGATAATGCTCCGCAGCTCGGCATTTTGTCGCTGTTCCGGACAAGAATCCTTTCATTCAGATTCACCCTTCCCATCGCTTCCATCCGAAGCACCACCGCAAGCAAAGGCAGCTTTATGATGCTTGCCGCCTGAAATACTTCGTGCT
>JAQUYZ010000337.1 GCA_028691625.1 Eubacteriales bacterium | reverse complement strand
AAACGATCATAATGATTGTTTTGCAGATGAATTTTCGTTTCGTTTCGTCTCTTCTATTTTGATTTTCTTATTTTTTCTTCTGCCTGATATCCTGCGGGTTCGGATCTCTTACGACCAGGACAGGCTTGTTGACATGCATTATGATTTTATGGGCCACACTGCCCATCAGGAAATTATGCAACGCTCCTTTTCCATGGGATCCGATGATCACAAGATCAAAATCATTCACATTGGCGTAATCGATGATTTTTGTGGCAACGCCGCCCTCCAGCTTCACCGTTTCAACCCGGCCGCCCAGTTTTGCAAGCTTTTTCGCGCCTTCCTCCAAAATATTATCTGACATTTGATCAAACAATTCAATAAAGTGTTCTTCAACGCCTGCGTTATAATTGAACATATGCTGGTGAAAATCATTTACATGCAGCAGAACAATTGAGCTGCCGAACATTTCTGCAAACTCCTTTGCCTTTTCCATCGCTAAATCAGCATGTTTTGAGCCATCGATCGGAACAAGTATCTTTTTCATACGATCACTCCCCCTCTAATAACTGAAATAAAACATTTTTTACTGAATGCTTTTTTGACATGAAAGCTTCACTTAACGGACTGTACCATCCACATCGATCAGGAGAATTTTGTCTTTGAAAGAACCCCTCTGTTCTCTTCGGATCAGCTGAAGATAATCGAGATGCATCGGTTCATATTCCTTCAGCGCTACGAGACAATCCAGCACTTCATATACATCTGCCAACTCCTCCTCGTTGTCGCTGATCCGATATTCCTCTATCTCCTCAACGATCTTATCCAGCAGCGCGTCAAAGTACTCTTTCTCATCCAGTATGCGTGATGTGCAGCTTCTTCCGCTTTCCCTGATCAGCTGCGGTATTTTATCTCTTACCAATTTATTATAGGTTCTGTTCATCAACATCATTCCCCCCTTCTATATATAATTTCTACCCTAAATATACAACCGGAAAACAAAAAAGTATACCGGTATTCCTATTTATTTTAACCTTCTGATGTTATAATAAAAGGGAAAATTTTCAGATCAGTTATAAATCAAGAAAACACAAGGAGTAAAATGTGATCCTTTTAAATGCGGATAAAATAACAAAAAGTTTTACTGAGCACAAGCTGTTGGAAAATATCAGCCTGAGCATCCATGAAGGAGATAAAATCGGTTTCATTGGCGTAAATGGCACCGGAAAATCTACTTTATTAAAAATTATTGCCGGAAAAGAAGAGGCGGAATCCGGTGTCATAACAAAAACAAATGGAGTCCGTATCGGATATCTTCCCCAGAATCCTGTATTTCATAAAGATTTAACCGTGCTTGAGCAGGTCTTGCAGGATGTTTCGGCAAATGAACGGGAATCTAAGGAATTTGAATGTAAAACAATTCTTACCAAGCTTGGGATTTCGAACTTTTATGAACCGGTTCGGCAGCTGTCAGGGGGGCAGAAGAAACGGGTTGCATTAGCAGGCGTTCTGGTTAGCCCCGTTGAAATTCTCATTCTGGATGAGCCCACCAACCATCTTGACAACGATATGTCAGCCTGGCTTGAAAAATATCTGATAAAGTATTCCGGTGCCATCATCCTGGTTACCCATGACCGTTATTTTTTGGATCGTGTAACGAATAAAATTATCGAACTGGCCGGCGGCGCAATCTACACCTATGATGGCAATTATTCTACCTATTTGGATGCGAAAACAGCCCGTGATGAAATGCTTCAGGCTTCTGAGCGAAAGCGGACTGCCCTTTATCGTGCGGAGCTGGAGTGGATCAGACGCGGCGTCCAAGCCAGAGCAACCAAATCGAAATCCCGGATCGAACGTTTTGAAGAATTAAAGAAATCCTTAATGAAATCAGATAGCGGTAAGTTCGAGGTGCTGACCCTCAGTTCAAGATTGGGAAAAAAGATTATTCAACTCCATCATATCTCAAAGCGGTATGAGGATAAGCTATTGATCAATGATTTTGATTATACCGTTTTAAGAAGTGACCGGATTGGTATTATCGGCCCGAACGGTTCCGGGAAGTCCACGCTTTTGAAAATGATTATGGGTATCGTTCGCCCGGATCAAGGTACGATCGAAATCGGAGATACTGTGAAAATCGGTTACTTTTCCCAGGAAATCGAAGAAATGGATCTGTCACTTCGTGTGATAGAGTATATTCAATCCGCTGCTTATCAGATCACGACCTCTGATGGTACTTTGTCTGCCTCCCAAATGCTGGAACGGTTTTTATTTCCTGCTTCCACTCATTCCACAATCTTAGGAAGACTGTCCGGCGGAGAACGGAAAAGATTGTACTTGTTGAGAATTCTCATGGAAGCTCCTAACGTGCTTCTATTTGATGAACCAACCAATGATCTGGATATTGAAACCTTAACCTTGTTAGAGGATTATTTGGGTAGTTTTTCCGGTGCTGTGATCGCAATTTCCCATGACCGGTATTTTCTAGATCGAGTCGTTCAAAGGATATTTTCCTTCGAAGGAAACGGCCTGATCGGACATTATCCCGGCGGTTATTCAGATTATATTGAGATTTATCAACTCGAGGAAAAGGAACGTCAGAATACTGAAAAAACCAGCAAGCACACCTATAAAAAAACATCTTCCGGTACAGCGGCTGAATCACCTGAAAATGCCTTTCCTACAATGAATGCAAAACTAAGATTTTCCTATCATGAGCAGCGTGAATTTTCAACGATAGAGAATGATATCGCAGTTTTGGAACAAAGGCTCAAGGAGTTGGAGGCGGCTATTTCCGAGGAGTCCTCAAATTATGAGTCTTTACAAAGATTACTTGAACAAAAACATGCAATCGAAGAAGACTTGATTGCGAAAATTGATCGATGGGTTTATCTGAATGATCTGGCCGAGAAAATGTCAACCGTTAAGTAGTCCATCCGAAGTTTTGAATTGCCCAGTTTCGAGGTGTCCTTCTTCTCGCACTTATGGAGCGCAGACAGTAAGGCACGATGCGCTTCGCTTAACTCTTCTGTTGAAAATTCTGCCATTTCAATCCCTCCACTTGTTTTAACCTCCATCGCACGATGTCGGTGATGAGCTCATAATCTATCGGCTTGCCAAGCGGAGTTCATAGACAATTCGCGATTTAGTAGACTTATCCGCGTATCCTAATAATACCGAACAACCAAATGCATAACCACATCTAAATCGCTCTGTCACAAGCATTAAGGC
>JAQUYZ010000336.1 GCA_028691625.1 Eubacteriales bacterium | reverse complement strand
CAGTTCTTCCAAAACCTCGTGTAGTGCTTTTTGCATAAAGTGGACTGTTAATCGTGCAAATAGCAATATTTCTTGAGATGTTTCCTTCTGCATCTGTAGAAATATAAGTGCCCGCATGCTCTCCGCACAGTTCCACCTCTAATTTAGGATGATTTTCGGCGTTGCGCTGGTATAAATCTTTATCACTAATTTTCATTTTCCCATTAGCAGCAGCCTCAAATGCCGTGGCAATTGTACTCTTGCCATATCCGTTTGGTGCAACAACAATATTCGGCTGATTCGCAGTAAGGTCTACAAACGTTACTTCAAAGACATCTTTTCCTTTAATATTTTCTATTTTTATTCTATGTAATAAATTCATACATTTTCTCCCTAACGTTCTTAAAAGTCAATTGTGTAACCATCAACATTTATCTATCTGCATATTAAAAATTAATCCTGTGTCTCTATTGTTTTCCTTTTTTCTCCAACTGCTTTATGCTGTCCAAATAGTCCTGTTCTACACTACTAAGTGTTTTCGCTTTATATTTCTTATATTCCGTCTGAGCCTTTCCCATTGCCTGTAAGTGGCTTACCGTGCCATTACCGGTAAGAAGATTTTCACCTGTTGATGTCAAAATTCCATCAAGATGCTTTGCCCAATCTTCCATTGTCATAGGCACTTCTCGCTCTGCTTGTCTTTCTGCAAAATCAAGATATCCAGAAACAAGCTGTCCCATTGCACGAAGCTCTTTCTCATCCAGATAATTCTTTGCCACCTTCGCTTCACGAAGTGTCGGCTGTTCTCCCGAAAAGGTCATGAGCCCCATAAATTCTTTTTCTGAATCAGCACGATGATAAATCACCTCAGCTGCAGTTTCTCCAGAAACGGCATAATGGATTTTATTCTGCACTCGCTTGAAAAACTGAATGGAAATATCTGCTGTTGGATTGTAATCCACACTTGTTGCATAGATTTCAAGTACCTGTCGGTAAAACACCTTTTCAGATGCTCTAATATCACGAATACGCTCAAGCAGTTCTTTAAAGTATCCACCACCGCCCAGTTCTTTCAGACGGTCATCATCCATTGCAAAACCTTTTTTGATGTACTCCTTCAGAATATTTGTTGCCCAAATACGGAACTGCACACCACGCTGGGATTTTACTCGGTAGCCAACAGAAATAATAACATCCAAGTTGTAGTAATCCACTTGATATGTCTTTCCATCCGCAGCAGTTGTTGCAAAATTTGCAACAACTGAATTTCTAACCAATTCTCCATCTTCAAAGATATTTTTAATATGCTTTGATATGGTAGACTTATCTCTTTGGAATAAGTCAGCCATCTGCTCTAACGATAGCCACACCGTTTCATCCTGCATATTGACATCTATCTTCGTCAGACCATCTTCTGTCTGATAAATTATCATTTCGCCATGATTATCCAATATCTTATTCTCCCTTCAGTTTTCTGCTTAATTTTTCCAATATCTCTCAAGCACAATCTCCTTGAACTTTTCTCCGGCATAGATGTATTCTGTTTTACCATCTATCTTCATAGTAAACAGCCAATTAAAATTCACAGCGTGATTGATCTCCAGCGTATGCAAAATTCCATCTCGGATAAATTCATAAAATCGATAGCCATCATCGGCGAATCGGCTTTGTGTTGTATTCAGTGTAGCGATAACACTTTTGTCTGTGAGCTTTTCAAAACAGGTGATTGGGTTTGCTTCAAACATTTTCTTTAGGGCATTTGTCATTTGCTTATCAGTCTTATATAATTCCAGCAGATAATGTGCCATTATATCGCCAACATTTTCTAAGTCCGCTACCTTTACATCAACTAAAAATAGTGTTAGCTTACTGGCAAAATTCACTACCTGAATACATTTTCTTTTATCAAAATAGAACAGCTTTGCACCCCATTCAAGAATTTTATCTCCGCTTTCATTTTCAATCACAGTCTCCGCAATCTGATTGATTGGATGAGTTAACTCTTTTGGAAGTTTCAATTTGTATCTCTCAAAGGTCTGTTTTGTAGCATAAATTATCATAATGCATCACCCTAATCTTCTCGCTTCACATAAGTGAGTTCTATATCATACCCCAAAGCTTCCAGCATCTGCACAAAAGTTTTATTCACAACGCCATCTTTTTTCTTGATGATACGATTCACGTACTGTCCCGTTGTACCAACCTTTTCTGCAAGCTGCGTCTGTGTTAATTCGCTCTCTATACACTTGACCTTAACATCAACTTCTATATTATTTTTCAGCATATTAAATCTCCCGTTTGTTTATTGACTAATTTTAACACATTTCAGATAATTTATCATACCATATTTTATGAATATTTCAATGGTTTTGCAGAAAAAACAGGCACCCTGCCTTTTTACAGAGTGCCTGCCATTGTCTTGTGTTAAATTATCCTTTAATCTCAATTTGTATGCCAGACTTGAATAGGAAGTCCAAGTGATCGTCATATACCGTAATTTTCTCAATCAGCTTTCGCACCAGCTGTTCATCATAGGCTGTGACCCGTTTGGGCTGTGATTTTAGGTATGCAATCATTTCTTCGATTCGCTCTTTTCCGGCATTGTAGTTCACACTCTCTGCCATTGCCTGTTTCTGTTCCTTTTGGAGAGCATAAATCTTATCCACCACTTTGGAATAATCCTCAGATGCAGCAGTCATTTTCACAAGAAGTGTCTGCTGTTTTTCAATTTGCTTTTTAATACGCTCCAGTTCCTCATTATGGGCATTTCCTATCACATCAGAGATATTGATTTCCAAGACCTTAATTGCTCTCTGTTTTCCGCCCAGCACTTTGTTGATTGCCTCAAGCACCAAATTTTGCAGCTGTACTTCTGACAATGTTCTTGCAGGGCATTCCACCCCCGGAGCATTCAGTCTTGTAACGCACCTCCAGACAATCTGCTTTTTGCCATGGTTATTCCAATGTGTCCTGCGGTACATATCACTGCAATGCCCGCAAAACACGATGCTTGAAAGTGCATATTTACTGCTGTATACTCTTTTCTTTCCGTCCATACCCTCACGTATATTTGCTCTGCGTTTCATTTCCTCCTGCACTCTTATAAAAAGTTCACTTGGAATAATGGCATCATGGTCATTATTTACATAGTACTGTGGAACCGTTCCGTCATTGGCAACTCGCTTTTTGGTAAGACAGTCAACTGTATAGGTTTTCTGAAGAAGGGCATCTCCCATATAT
>JAQUYZ010000335.1 GCA_028691625.1 Eubacteriales bacterium | reverse complement strand
TCGTTTGCCGTCAATTTCTACGACCTTGCCTTCTCCGTTCTGCAGCTCGATGTCTTCTGCCTTCGCCAGGGATTCCAGCTTTCCGCCGATAAGCTTTTTCGCCACGTTCCAATTTTCCGTAACAAAATTGACTGTGGATGCAGCCTTCGTTTCGCGGGAAGGACTGTACACTTCTTTCCAGGGACAGTCTCCCTTTACGATCAGATCCCTCAGCAGAATTCCGGATGCCATGCTGTTGGTCATTCCCCATTTTCCAAAGCCTGTCGCAATGTATAAATTCGGCGTATCTTCCGTATAGTTACCCACATAAGGCAAATTGTCCATCGTCATGCAGTCCTGCGCGGACCAGCGGTAAGGAAGGTCGGTAATCGTAAAGTAAGGACTGGCATACTCGATCAGCTCCTCATATTTTTTTACTGTGTCATGGCATTGCCCCGATTTATGAGGTGCGCCGCCGACTAGGATCAACTCTCCATCCTTGGTTTTTTGACTGCGAAGGGAGCGGGTCGGCTGTTCGGCATTGATAAACATACCTTCGGGATATTGCTCTGAGGCCTTGACGGCATTGACATAGGACCGTTCCTGATAAATTTTCGTGAAGTACATTCCATGCTTGTTGTAAAAAGGATAATGGGAGGCGATGATCAGCCTGTCTGCTGTGACTTTTTTGCCCTGATCTGTGGTAATAAGAAAGCCTTCCTCGTAATTGATTTCCATTGCTCTGGTTTTTTCAAAAATTTTCCCTCCGTTTTCGGTGAATGCCTTGGCCAGGGAGAGGGTATATTTCAGGGGATGAAATTGTGCCTGATTGTCAAAGCGGACAGCGCCCTTGATGAGGAAGGGCAGGTGCAGTGCTTCCACATAAGAGGCTTGAATACCGAGTTTCGAAGCGGCTTCCGTTTCGTTCTGCAGCTCCTGAACATATTCGTCGCTTTCCGTAAACACGAAAGCCGGCTGCGGAACAAAGTCACAATCGATCCCGAGATGCTCCGTCAGGGCCTGGATTTCTCTGATTGCGGCTTCATTGGCCGTTGCGTATTGCCGGGCAAGCTCTGTGCCAAGTTTTTTAATCAGCTTATGATAGATCAGATTATGCTGGGAAGTGATTTTGGCTGTGGTATGCCCCGTTGTGCCATGTGCTGTCCGGTCCGCCTCCAGAACCGCAACGGACAGGCCCTCCTTTCCAAGCAGGTAAGCGCAGGTAATTCCTGCGATGCCTCCGCCGATGATCACAACGTCTGCTTTTGCGTCTTGCGACAGAGCAGGATATTCGGGCGCCATATCTTTTGTGGATTCAATCCAGTAGGATTGAGGAGGAAGTTTCAGGAGATTCTGTGTATCCGGTTTCATTATTACCCCTCCAATTCAGGAAATAGTATGATACTTATTTTTTACAGAAAAACCCTCTGCTATACCCTGAATTTTTGTGGTATGATTTCGAATATACTAATGAGGTGTACTGTTATATGAGAACGATTGATGAAAATGCATTATCAGCTCAAAAGGATCGCAGCTATCTGGAAGAGTTTATAAACGAATATGAGGTTTTTATTCTGCACACTGCCCATAAGGGCGCCGGGAAGTACATAACAAAGCGGGACGACCAATGGTCTGTCGCGCTGTCCGCCTTTCATGAGGCGGTCAAGTCATATGATTTTAATAAAGGAGCATTCTTACCCTTTGCCGAGACCGTGATCAGGCGCAGGCTGTACGATTATTCCCGGAAAGAGTCACGACATGACTGCGAGGTGCTCATTGACTCCTATACCTTTGAAAATGATATGGAGGAAGAGAACGCCGCTGTCAAGCATGAGGTCATGGCGAAGACGGCAGCCGGTCAGGAGACGGATGCAAGACTGGAAATCCAGATGATCTCTGAAGTTCTAGAGAAATACGGGATCACCTTTATGGAACTGGCTGAATCATCGCCGAAGGCAGGGAAGACAAAGACGGTCTGCGGTAAGGCGGTGCTGTATCTTACTCAAAACCCCCTGCTGCTGAATGAAATGCGAAAAACGAAAACCCTTCCTCTTAAAATTATTGAGAAAAATAGAAACCTACCCCGAAAAGTATTGGAAAGGCATAGAAAGTATATTATAGCGGGGGTAGAGATCATCTCCGGAGAGTATCCGATACTCTCAGAATATTTGAGATTTATAAGAGAGGAGGATTCGAAATGAAGGGAATTGTCGTAGAAATAAATCAGAGAGATGCAGTGATTCTGGCTGAAGACGGGCTTTTCACAAAGGTTAGAAATGAAAAATACGAAATCGGTCAGACGATTCTAATAAAGAAGAACCGAAAAGCAAGCGCAAAGTGGATCGCAGGGGCCGCCAGCATGGTTGCCGCAGCTGCAATCTGTACCACAGGAGCCTATGCTTACTACACCCCGACAGACTATGTAAGTCTGGATGTGAATCCTTCCGTGGAGTATTCAATTAATCTGTTTGACCGGATTCTGTCCGTGAAAGCAGTCAATGACGATGGGAAGGAGCTCCTCTCTGATCTGGATCTGAACAATAAGACCATTGAAGACGGGGTAAGAGAAACCTTAGACAAGCTGATTGCTGACGGTTATCTCTCGGATGATCCGGGCAGCGGCGTTGTAATCACCACATCAAATGATAAATTCGATCAGGCGGAACAGCTGGCGGCAGAGCTGGAACAGGAAGTCCGCACCTATCTTGAAAGCCGGGAAGGCATTGCAGTTGAAGTGGATGCGGAGGCAGTAGCGCCGGAGAGAGTTCAGGAAGCCAGGGAATTGGGTGTGACGCCGGGCAAGCTGAATCTTGTTGATCAATTGCAGGCAAGCACCACCGGCGCGATTGACAAGGAAGAGTGGCTTGCCATGCCGGTAAAGGAGATCAATAAGACAATAAAGGAAAACCGTAAGGAATCAGTGGATCAGGATCAGCGGGAAAAGAAGCAAAAGGATAAAGACACGGAGAAAAAGGACAAAGACACGGAGAAAAAGGACAAAGACAAAGAGAAGAAGAAAAAAGACAAGAATTAGCCTCACCACACACATTTACATAACACATAACAGTACAGAAAAGAGCAGGTTCTTCGCGCAAGCTTGGAAGCTGCTCTTTTCTGTATAATTATCTTGAATTAAAGCAATGTTCTGGTATAATGAGAATGAATAGTTTGAAAAATTAGAAAATTGCGAAAGGGAACAGGAAATGAATAGCATTGAATTAGCAATCAGTATGGAGTTGGACAGCA
>JAQUYZ010000334.1 GCA_028691625.1 Eubacteriales bacterium | reverse complement strand
ATTCTTGTTGTTGCGCATCCGCCGAACAGGATGCGGTCAATCCCGTCGAGCTCTTTTTTTCGCAATTTGATAAAGTTTGGATTGGAACCGTTTTGTCCCTGTTCAATCGTAAAATCTCCATCCCATCCGTTTTCGTTGATCAGACAGGAGCCGAACGCTGCATTTCCCGAACCGGTTGCCGGGTCTTCAAGGTATCCGAATTTGGGTGCAAATACTCTTGTGCGATACCTGCATGACTGGAAGAAGGTTTCTTTTGTTGAAACGTGTATGATATCGATTCCGTTCTCCAGGCAGAACAACCTGAGCTTTTCTTGATCCGGACAGATTCCCAGACAACTTTTTAATGTGATCACCGGTACGATCAGTGTTCTGAGTCCGCCGTCGATCAGTCTGACAGGCAGCCTGCCGTCGATATGAGAAGAGGGGATCCCAAGGGCCTTGGAAATCTGCTCTGCATTTACTGTGCAATCAAAAAACTCCGGAGCAGGCGCCATGATGTAGACTGCGTCCTCTTCGGCGATCTGATTCAATACAGACAAAGCGCCGGCATTGACATGAATCTGCACTTCTTTCTTTTGCTGCAGTTCCCGATTGCCTTTCAGCAGGTCATACATTATTGCGATGGTAGCATGCCCGCAGAAGGCAACCTCACATTCTGACGAATAAAATCTCAGCCGGTAATCGTTACCGGTTTGATATACAAAACCGACTTCATTCACAAAACCTTTGAGCTCGGCTGCGATTTGCTGCATTTCCTGCACGCTCAGTAAGCTGTCGCGATCCATCAACAGGTACCCTGCCGGATTGCCGGCAGAGCTCCCTTTTGTAAAAGCATCTATTTTCTTAAATTTTAATGTTTTCATGGTTCTCTCCCCTTTTGATCAAATAAAAATCCGGTCTTCTCCCAGGTGTGAGGCGGCGGTAAAGAAAATCAGCCGCAGCGCGTTCGCGCCGGGATTTGACAATCGATGGACCATCATTGGCGCAATTTCAAAAACATCACCGGCCTTCACTTCATAACTGCAGTCCCACTGAATTGTATCTCCCGACAGCGCTCCAATTTCAATGGTGCCGGCCCCGTCAAGAATTTGATAGATCTCCCCGCCCTCCTTATGATAATGTGCCGACAGCTTTTTTCCGGCTTTTAATTCGGCAAGATACACTGCCATAGTTCCGTCCGTCAGCTTTCTGATTTGAATATCGGATTTTTCATCCTGCTCTAAGCTGCCGAACAATTCTTTTGTATTGAATAGTTCCATACGAGCACTCCTTTTGTTTCCGTTTTTGATTCACTGCATCCTGCAGGATTGTCAGCACCCTGCCAGAGCATGCGCTTTTGCTTTGATAAAAGTTTCCACCGACCGATCAATATCTTCATATGTGGTCCGATAGGAACAAACACTGATTCGAATCACCGGATCGCCATTCCACTCGGCTCCTCCGCACCAGCATACCTTCGAATTCTGTATCCCGTTCAAGGCATTTTTCGTTAAAACCGGATCCCCCAAAGAGACCAGAACCTGATTGAAGCACACATCATTTTTCACGATAAAACCGTTCTGCTCCAGAGACTTTGCAAAATACACGGCTTTATGATGCAAATCTTCAACAAGCTCCGAAACACCACTTTTGCCAAGAGCCTTCAGTGTAGCCCATAATTCGACGATCCTGGCTCTGCGGGACATATCCGGCGTATAGAGCATCCCGTCTCTGTGATCACTGTATATAATATAGGAACCGGACATATGCAGCGCATTGGTCAATGCTTCCCGGTCACGGCATAGAATAATGCCGTTGTCATAGGGAGCATTCAGGGTTTTGTGCGCATCCACAGACCACGAGTCAGCCAGATCCACTCCTTTGCAAAGGTGGCACAGTTCGCCGGAAGCCGCCGTCCATAGCCCAAAAGCACCGTCCACATGGACCCAGGCGCCGGCAGTTCTGGCCTTTCCGCAGATTGTTTCAAAATCATCAAAGGCACCGGAATTCACATTTCCTGCCTGTAAAATCAATAGTGTCCGGTCATCCATTTCCGGTATTGCTTTTACAGAGATGCTTCCGTCTTCCCCGGCCGGAACCTTGATGAGACGTTCGCTTCCCAACCCAATGATCGAAAGGGCCTTATAGATTGTTGAGTGTGCGCCTTCTCCCACGATGACACGGAGTGCGGGAGCTTCAAAAAGTCCTTTTTTGTTCACATCATAACCCAGCTTGCTCAACAGATCATTTCGCCCGGCAGTAAGTCCGCAAAGCGTTGCAGTCGAGCTTCCGCTAACAAATCCGGCCGCTGTGTTCTCCGGAAAGCCTAAAAGGGAAACAATCCATTTCTCGCAGACTTCCTCCAGGACCGAAGCGATTGGTGAAATCAGATATAAGGCGGCGTTTTGGTCCCAGGTATCCGACAGCCATTTCGCGGCCAGAGCTGCCGGGACAGCTCCTCCGTTTACAAATCCGAAGTAACGGCCTCCTGTTTGCGCAACCGTCGCAGGCGATCCGTTATTGTGCAGCCTCTCCAGAATCTCATAGGGATCACCGGGTGTTTCCGGAAGCGGCTCCCTAAATCGATCCAGCCCCGCGATCGCTTTATCATCGGGAAATACCGGCTGGTCGAGAATTTTGCTCATATAATCATATGCATAGCCCTTGGCACGTTCAAACAGATTAAGATCCAGCGCCTGTTCCCTGAGACGGTCGCTTATCATCGTTTTGGATTCCACATAAATCTCCTCCCCTCGCGTGGAAAATATGGATTTTTGTATCTATTGTATGGGGTTTATCAAGATTGTATGCTTGACATTGTATGGAGTCAAGCGTTATATTGTATGCATAACAATGTTTTTCGGGAGGTTCTGTGACGATGAATGAATGGAAACCGGTAATTGCAAATAATAACAAACCTTACTATAAGGCATTGGCTGAGGCGCTGGAGGCCGATATCAAGACAGGCATTCTAAAGCCCGGCGAAAAATTGCCGCCGCAAAGAGAACTTGCCGATCAAATCAACGTGAACCTAAGCACCGTAACGCGTGCATTCCGGCTTTGTGAGCTTAAGGGGCTGATCTCCGGGGTTATCGGAAGGGGAACCTTTGTCTCGACGGACGCAAAAGTATCGCTATCGCTGACCAGCCAGGAGGATGCTTTTAATATCATTGAAATGGGGCAGGCTTTGCCCCTCTATTGCTTAGACAAAGAGACCGGTAGTATGGCGAAAGCCATCCTGCAGGATATA
>JAQUYZ010000333.1 GCA_028691625.1 Eubacteriales bacterium | reverse complement strand
GAGCTGGCCGGTGAAGGCTATGAATCCGGAAGCTTTGAGGGCTACGGGGGAGGTGGGGTGGCTGTTATCGTCGATGTATTAACCGACAATAGAAATAGAACAACCGCAGCGATTAAACATGCATTTGATAAGTATAACGGTAATTTAGGAGTTCCGGGGTGTGTCTCCTATATGTTTGAAAGAAAGGGAATCATCTTAATCGAAAAAACAGACAAGGTGGATGAGGATGCCTTGATGGAAACGGCGCTGGAAAGCGGGGCCGAGGACATGTTAAGTCATGAAGAAGTTTTTGAGGTACAGACAACACCGGATACTTTCCATGAAGTATCGGAGGCGCTCAAGTCTGCCGGCTACGAATTGATTGAATCTGACATCGAATATGTGCCCTCCATGGAAGCCACTCCCGGCGAGCACGATATTAAGAACTTAAAAAAGATGATCGACATCCTCGAAGAAAACGACGACGTGCAGAAGGTTTACCACAACTGCAGTATCGATCTTGAGGACGCGGAATAACTAAAATTTCCATTATAATAACGCTCACTATGATGTGAAAGTAAACCTGTTGTATATCGCAGCAATTTAAGCGATACAGCAGGTTTTTATTTTTGGATTCGATTCGATAATTCGATTTCTTTTTATCATTCTGAACGACGTTTTATGAAGTAATATGTCGAACATTGCATGAATTTTCGTGTAGATTGCTGGAAAAAGATGTTATATTATTATTTTAAAGTAAAAAGACAGGAGTTTTTGCAATGATGAGAACATTTGCATACGTAGCTGTTATCATTATGGTATACCTCAATCCTTTTCTGCCCGCATCCTTAAAAGGTCTTCTGGGAGTGATTTTTATTATCGTCAGCAGTATCGAAACAAACTTGAAAGGCAGCTTGCTTACTGCATTTCTGATCGAAATTTTGATGATGATTAATTGTATATTTGATAACAACGTTGATTTCAAATACGAAATGATTCATATGGTCATGGGAACAATTGTCTACCTCCTTGTTGCCTTGTATATCGGCAAGGCCGCAGACAAGCTCAGAAGAAGAAATAAAGAGCTCCAGACAGAAATTGAAATGAGAAAAAACATCGAGCAGGATATGAAAGAAAATTTATCGATCTTAGAAAGCATTACGAGCACCCTGCCGACGCCGGTATGTTATAAGGATCTTACCTACAGGTTTACGGGCTGTAATTCCGCGTATGAGGAATACTTTGGATTGGGAGAAACGGATATTAGGGGAAAGTGCGCTCATGATTTATTTGACCCGGAAGTTGCGGATCCCTGTTTGGAGATGGACATTGATTTACTGGAACATAAAATAAGGCAATCCAGAGAACTCAGCTTTGTATCACAAGAAGGAGAAAGGAAGTACTTTATTTTCACCAAGGCATTGCTGACTGATAAGGATGGGGAACCATCCGGTATTGTTTGTGTTTTCGTTGATACAACCGAACAAAAGCAACATGAATGGCTGAAAAAGAGCATGGAAGAAGAAAAGCGGATCATGGACGAAATGCAGAAATATGACAAGCTGAAAACGGAATTTTTTTCGAATATTTCCCATGAACTGAGAACACCGCTCAATGTTATTTTTTGTGCCGTTCAAATGATGGAAATGAACCTGAATGATGAGGTAAACCCGATTTGTCAGACACTTGTAAAAAAGAACGTACTGAGTATCCGGCAAAACAGTCTGCGTCTGCTCCGTCTCGTTAATAATTTGATCGATATCACGAAAATTGACGCGCAGGCGTTTGAAATCAACCTTCACAACAGTGATCTTGTTTGTGCTGTTAAGGAAATTATTTTTTCCGTTGCGGATTATGTTACTACAAAGGGCTTGAAGCTGGTATTCCACTCTGATGTCAAAGAAAAGATCATGGCTTTTGATGAGGAAAAAATAGAAAGAATCATGTTGAATTTAATATCCAATGCAATTAAGTTCTCTCCCATTGGCGAGAATATCTATGTAAATATTTTGGGCAGCGGGGATCATGTCTGCATTCAGGTCAAAGATATGGGCATCGGGATTCCAGCCAATCACATGAAGTACATTTTCCAGAGGTTTTATCAGATCTCGCCCGTGAATACAAGACTTCGGGAAGGAAGCGGCATTGGACTAAGTATTGTAAAATCACTGGTGGAGATGCATCAAGGAACAATTACAGTCGATAGTGAATATGGCAAAGGTACAACGTTCATAATTGAATTGCCAACCATTTTACTTCCGGCAGAGGCTGCGGATAAGGAAGAATTAATAAACCGTCAGGCTCGGATTGAAAATATCCAGCTGGAATTATCCGATATTTACTTGACAAATCGTTAGATTCCAGTGGATTCTTATCGACATCCAGCAACAATTGTATTGTTCGGGTGTCTTTTTTGTTTTTGTCTGCATGTATTATATTCCAGCAGAAATCAAATACTAAATACAAATTCGTTGAACAGAGGAGGAAACATTTTTGAGTAAAGTAACGAGTAAGAATCAATTACAAGGAAAAGAAATCGAAAGAGATTATTTAGATGAAGCGGTTCATGGCTACAATCTCAGAACAGCTATGGAAGAAGCGGCTCGTTGTGTTTTGTGTTATGATGCACCTTGCAGCAAGGGCTGTCCATCCAATACCAGACCCGCTGATTTTATCCGATCGATTCGGTTTAGAAACATGAAAGGCGCCGCGGCAATTATCCGGGAGGCGAATGCCCTTGGAGGTTGTACAGCAAAGGTTTGCCCCTATGACAGAATGTGTGAGGAAGCCTGCAGCAGAACCGGGATTGACAGACCGATCCAGATTGGAAGACTGCAGGCTTTCGCGGTGGCAATGGAGCGGGAATACAATATGAACGTACTGGAGGCTCCGAAGGCGGACAAGGAAAAGGTTGCGTGCATAGGTTCGGGTCCTGCATCGCTTACCGTGGCACAAAGACTCGCACTGGCGGGATACAAGGTCACTATTTATGAGGAATTTGACAAACCCGGCGGTGTATTGACTTATGGTATCATCCCTCCAAGATTGCCCCAGGACGTAGTGGACTTTGATATCAAGAAGGTCAAAGACCTGGGTGTTGAATTTATCATGAACACCAAGGTCGGCAGGGATATCACCATAGAGCAGCTGAAGGAACAGGGCTTCAAGGCTTTTTTCATTGGCACAGGTCTATGGAAATCGAAGGGGGTCGACGTGAAGGGAAAGGATCTGCAAGGGGTCACTTATGCAGTTG
>JAQUYZ010000332.1 GCA_028691625.1 Eubacteriales bacterium | reverse complement strand
GTCCGTAGAGTAAGCCGGTATATTGGTGACAGGGATATCGCGGGAAGAGGCGTATTTCAAATCCACCATGTTGATTCCGGTAGCAAGAATTCCAATCCATTTGATGTTTGGACATTGGCGCATCGCTTCCGCTGTGAGCATACATTTGCTCGTCATGACAATTTCCGCATCACCGATGCGGGACACGATGAGCTCCCTTGGTGTTCTTTCATATACCGTTAATTCCCCATGTTTCTCCAGCCTCGACCAGCTTAAATCACCGGGGTTGATGGTGTATCCGTCCAAAATGACAATTTTCATACTTGCCTCCTGTAGTCTTTGTAATTTTTCATCGTTTGATGCTAATTATTTAAAATTCATGCTATAATAATAATGCTTTATTATATCAAACCGATCGATAAAATGACAAGTACTGGAGGAAAATCAATGGATGTTTTAAATATAGCGCCTGTAAGATACGAGGAAGACAAAATGCTGATCCTCGATCAGACACAACTTCCCGGTGATACGATCTATCTGGAGATGCAGACTAAGGAAGACGTTTGGGATGCGATTTATAAGCTCAAGGTCCGGGGCGCGCCGGCGATCGGTGTGGCTGCCGGTTATGGATTATATGTCTGCGTCAGAGAGATCAAGGCTGCCGATTTCCAGAACTTTTACAGACAGTTCATGGAAGTCAAGGAGTATCTTGCATCCTCAAGACCGACGGCGGTAAATCTCTTCTGGGCATTGGACCGGATGGAGCACTGCGTAAAGCAATTTGAAACGGCTGCAGACCGCCCTTGGGAGGAAACACAGCAGGAAATCAAAAGGGCTTTGCTTGCGGAAGCGGAGGCAATCCGTATCGAGGATGAAAAGGCCTGTCGTGCCATGGGAGAATATGGCCTGACACTGCTGAAACCGGGGATGGGAATTCTGACCCACTGCAACGCGGGGACGATTGCTACCGCAAAATACGGGACTTGCCTGGCGCCGCTCTATATTGGCCATGAAAAAGGATATGATTTCAAGGTATTTGCTGACGAGACGAGACCTTTGCTTCAGGGAGCAAGATTGACTGCCTGGGAATTGAAGCAGGCAGGGATTGATACCACGCTGATCTGTGATAACATGGCATCCATCGTGATGAAAAACGGCTGGGTGGATGCAGTGGTTGTGGGTTGTGACAGGATGGCAGCCAACGGAGACGGCGCAAATAAAATCGGCACGTCGGGTGTGGCGATCCTGGCCCATGAATATGGAATTCCATTCTATATGTTTGTTCCGACATCAACAATCGACCGAACGACCAAAACGGGAGAGGATATCCATATTGAATTAAGAAACGGTGAGGAAATCTATAAGCTGTGGTATGCGAAAAACATGGCACCGGAAGGCATCAAAACGTATAATCCCGCATTCGACGTCACTCCGGCCAAATACATCACTGCCGTCGTCACCGAAAAGGGCATCCTGAATCCTCCTTATGAGGAAAGCATCCGTAAATTATTTGAAGAGTGACTATGGAGAGATCATGACAAAAAATAAAATCTATATATTGATGACGTGTTCCGCCCTGTTTTGGGCGGGAGCCTTTATCGCGGGGAAGTATACCGTCCCCTACATATCTACCTTTACGTTAACATTCTTACGTTTTTTCTATGCCACCATCATTCTGTTTTTCGTAATGAAGCGGATGGCGGTGGATTTTAAGCTGGAAAAGGCCAAGCTGCCGGTTTATCTTTTTACCGGCACGGTGGGCATGTTCGGCTACCATGTCTTATTTTTTACTGCATTGAAGTTTACAACAGCCATCAATTCCTCCATCATCGCAGCAACAAATCCAATGATGACAACACTGCTGGCGATTATCTTCCTGCGAAGCAAGCTGAGAGCCAAGCAGCTGTTCGGGATTCTGCTTTCCTTTGCCGGTGTACTCTTAACAATTACCGGAGCCGATTTGAATGTCCTGAAGCATTTTACCTTTAACGAAGGAGACCTTTGGATGCTGGCTGCGGTGGCTGCCTGGGCTGCTTACGGTGTGTTCAGCAAAAGCAAAGGAAAGGGGATTCCTCCCATCGTTTTGACCTATTACAGCTTTTTGGTCTGTACGATCCTCATAATTCCGTTCGTATTATACGAAAAACCATGGGAATTTCTATTCACAATTCCGGTATCCGCTCACCTTGCAGTGCTGTACATGAGTATTTTCCCGTCGGTTATCGGTTACCTTGTCCAGCAGATGGCAATCAAAGAAATCGGACCGAGCAAGGCTTCTGTGTTTGTCAACCTGGTTCCGGTGTTTTCGATTCTGCTTGCGGTCATGATCCTTGGCGAGGCGCTTGAGCCGATCAAGCTAGTAACGGCAGCTCTGATCATTGCGGGCGTTACAATCTGCCAGCGAAGCAGCGCAGATTAAAAAACCCCTGAAGCTTCGGGGGCAATTCAAACAGACAGAAGAAAATGCCCCTGAATATGAATTTCATCTTCAGGGGCGTTTGAAATGCTTTCTTTTAGAAAATGAAACCGGCGATCAGGAAACAGATTGCAGACAGGATTGCTGCAAGGATTCCAAACGGAGCCTGTGTTAAAGCGTGATCAAAATTGTTGCAGCCGGTTGCGGCAGAAGTCAGAACGGTGGCGTCAGAGTAGAAGCATACATGACTTCCGAATACTCCGGCGGAAAGCACGGCTGCCACCGCTAAGGCCATATTCACATCCATTCCCATGGCCAGAGGGATTACGATGGGAAGTGCGATTACATACATTCCCCAGTTCGTTCCGGTGATAAATTCAGTCACCGCCAATACCATGAAAATTGTAACCGGCATCAGGGCAGGGGTCATATAATCGGACGCCGATGAAATAACATAGTACGTAAATCCAATTTGATCATTTACTTCTGCAAATAAGAATGCAAGCACCATGAGCATGAGCGGCAGAATCATGTTTTTTAATCCCTGAAGAGAAACGTCGGTAAAATCTTCTGCAGTCATGACATTTTGCGCCAGATAGAAGACAAACATGAAGGCCATGGTGATCAGTACGCCCATCTGCATATCCACATCAAAGTAGATGGTTGCTCCTACCAATACAACGATTGGCAAAAGGAAATTCATCATTTTCGGATTCTCAGGCAATTCTACAGTAATGCCGGCCCGGATATCGATCTTCTCGGATCCGGGAGGAGCCAAAGCTCCGCCGTCCTTCACACGCTGCTCCGCCTTTTTCATGGGGCCGAAGATCGGAATGATG
>JAQUYZ010000331.1 GCA_028691625.1 Eubacteriales bacterium | reverse complement strand
GGGGCAGGTTACTTTATAAAGGGTTAAGCCGGAATCCAGTTCACGTTCCAGCAGCCTGTTCCAAAGAGGGTCCTTTAAGGTGATCAGGCTTTGAATTCCGCTGATGACATCGGAAAGCTTCTGCTCATCAAATTTCAGGCGTTTGATGATGGGTGATGCGAGCCTGGCATCTGCTGCCTTATTCAGATCCGTTTGGTTCGCATTAAAAATCTGATCCTTCTTTGCCTGCAGCGCTTCTGCGATTGATTCCAGTGCCCGGTTTCTTATTTCGCCGCTCAGCAAACTCATTTGAAAGCTGTCGGCTTTGATTTGTCTGGTGATTTCATTTATGTTTGACATAGGCGTTCTCCTTCCATTTCATTTTATCAGAAAAAGGAATGAAAATCTCTCAGGTATTTTTTCATTCTGCTTTCGGTGGCAGCCTGCTTTGATTTTCTTAACCGTTCTGCATTTGATTTAAAGTTGCTGATTGGTTCCGGGCCTCTGATTAGGGAGCGTTTGATGTAGACCGTCCCGTCCTTCTTGCTGTGCATGTTCCAGGAGACAAGCATGATTTTGCCATACATCATCTCTAGACAGGTGACACCGCGCGGATGAATGCAGCAGCCCGTATTAAAATACGAAGTTTCTCCGGCGGCAGGAAATTTGGGTCTGTGGGTATGACCGCAGATAATCATGATATCCCGCTGCTCGTTCCATTTATTATAGCTTTTTTCTATCTTATGACGCTTGGTACGGTTTTTCGCAGGACTGGCAGCGTACTTCACGCCGATAATATGGAGGAATTTCCAAATATATCGTATCAGAATGTAGGACACTCTCCACAGCTGATCATTGATCAGGTCGCCCTGGTGGCCGTGTACGACAAATATTTTCTGCTCCGACTCCCGGTGGGATAAAAGCAGGGCCTCATGAACCGAAAGACCGGGGAACAGATCTTCCTTTACGTCCAGGTATTCGTCATAGGTATGATATAGATGCTCTTTGACATAGCGGGAATCCCTCAGCTGCATATTGTGATTGCCGAAAAGCATGATCAGCCGGTTTGCCTTATGAAAGTTTTTCAGCAATTCAAACACGGATACATGAGCAGAACGGATATGTTCATAATTCGGATGTTCCCAGAGCTCATCCCCGTCTCCGACCTCAACATAGGTGAAGTCATTCTGATAGTAGTAATTCAATGCATGGTAGTAGATATGACGGTTTCTGCCAAATTCATCGGAAAGACTGTCATCTCCTCTGTGTACATCGCCAAAAAAAACAAATTTTGATCCATCGTCAAAAGGGATCGGAAATGCCTTTTGAAGCACCTCGTCGAGTCTTGCACGGGTTTTCATAATCGTCGTTTCCTTTTTTTCATCTATGAATGCTTTACGCTTATTTAATCTATGTGTTTATTTTATCATAATTCCTTTAAAATTTCTTTCAATAATAATTTGACCAGGTGATTGACCTCTGCATAGTTTACTGCGTCGCCGCTCTTTACGAGGAGGTAGCCGCTTTCATAGCCGGGATACTTCTCCAGTGCAGAGCAGTCGTATATGAATTCTTCCAAATCGATATAACTATGATATTTCTGATTCTGCCAGGGGATTTTCAGCGTAAAATTGCCTTGTTTTCCAGAAATGACTGCTTCGTGGCTGGTTTGATAGCATCGGTAATCCATGGAAATATTCCCGGTAATGCCGGAGACAAAGATGGAATCTTTCCGGAGCGAAATGTTCTGAATATAAATTTTCTTACCCTGGTCCGCAAGGATGAAACCGGTATGGAACATAATCTTATGTAAATCGAGCTTTTCGAAAACCTTCAGCAGCCTTGACAGCTGGAGAATATCGTCCTTATTATGCAGAAGAATTTTGTCCCGGATGGACGAGTTCCCGGTTCTCAGATATTGATGGTACAGCTCGACGCTGTCAGATCCGGAAATTTCATCTGTCCGGTCAGACCACAATCCGAGAAAGGTTTCAACGGTCTTTTGCTTTAAATTGGGCAGCAGCTTACGAAAATTGGAATACCTGTCCAGGATTCGGTAAAGATCAAGGCTTTGAAAGCACGGAAGCGTTTCGCCGGGAATACGGTGATGCTGAATCCTCCTGTTTAAGAATGGCAGATCAAAATGATCTCCGTTATAACTTACCAGTACGTCAAGCTCCTTTAATTCATTCAGATAGGACCGGATCAGTGTGGACTCTTCCTCATTGGATTCTGATAACAGCTGAGTCGCCTTTTTTCCCTGTGCGTCGGGCACAACAAGGCCGCCGAGAATAAAACGGCTGCGATCAGAATTCAGCCCTGTGGTTTCGATATCGATCACGCCGAGCTGTAAACCGTCAAAGTAAAAACGGAAGATATTCGATTGGTAAAAGGCTTCCGGATACTGTTCATTGATACAATACATCCTTTTGGCTCCTGTCCTGGCGTTTGGGGTTGCTCTGCAGTCATATTTTATCATAAAAAAGGAGCGGATGCTACTGAAATGGAGCTGGAAGAAATAACACAAAAAACAAAACAAACTGCAGGGGAGCAGTTTGTTTTGTTCAAAAGGGGTATTGGGATTAGAGATTAATGAGGTTATCAGGGGGATAACCACGAACACATTATAACTAATTGCGATATAAAATGCAACCCTTCGACAAAAATTAATAAAAAATTTTTTGCTTGTCGAACGATTTTTAACATGAAAAAAAAGGAATATGCTAATCGGTAAAGAATATAGTAGAGCAAAACCTATTCAAAAGGGAATTTTTACAAGTATTTAGGGAGGAAACAACAATGGAAGTATTAAAGGTATCAGCGAAGTCAAATCCTAACTCAGTAGCAGGAGCTTTGGCAGGCGTCTTGAGGGAAAAGGGGGGAGCTGAAATTCAGGCAATCGGAGCGGGAGCTCTGAATCAGTCGATTAAGGCGGTAGCCATTGCGAGGGGCTTCGTTGCACCAAGCGGTATTGATCTGATTTGTATACCGGCTTTTACCGACATTCTGATTGACGGCGAAGAAAGAACTGCAATCAAGCTGATTATAGAACCGAGATAGGTTATGTATCAAAAATTTCGAGAAACTGTGCTTTCCGCACAGTTTCTTTTGTTATCTTAAAGAATACCACGGGCTATGCCTGTGGTTCAAAAAAGCTTTTAGCTTTGAGTGGAAAATAAAAACCCCCTTTGTTAGAATAAATGCAGGTTTGCCAACCGCAGTTATAACAAAGGAGGTGTCCGATGTGGACAATGAAAG
>JAQUYZ010000330.1 GCA_028691625.1 Eubacteriales bacterium | reverse complement strand
ACGAGCTGGTTCTTAACAACGGAACCGTCGAAGGAATTTACAAAGCTTCGGACTCCGGGAAAAAAGGCCCGGTTTTTGAGGAAATCACAGGCAGCTCCTCCGACTATGTGACGGTAACAAGCAGGGATGGCAATGTACTCTATGTTGATGGCGGCGAGATCGTTGCGTTGAAAAACAGAATGAGCGTTTATCGGATCGACGGCAGCAAGCCGACAGAGTATGAGGACGGAAACGCCTCCTCGATTCAAGCCGGAACACAGATCCGGGCATACGATATCAGCGACGACGAGGAACAGTCCGCAGATTTGGTTGTTATAAAATATTAGGAGAATAGATCAGGCTGGCAGATACCTTCTTTTATTCTCCTCCATCAGAGGGAACTACACCGAGAGAGGAATTCAGCTTTCTTCTGGGATGCATTTTTGACATAATTTCTCTCTTCTTCTCTCCGGTCGTATGTAGATAGATCTGTGTGGTCGATATGGAACTGTGGCCCAAAAAATCCTGAATAAATTTGATATCAACGCCTTCTTCCAGCATAAGCGAAGCAAAAGAATGCCGGAATACATGAGGCGTTATATTTTTTGAGATTCCGGCAAGCTTTGTATATTTTGTGACTAAATCCCGGACTCCCTGCGTGCTCATGGGCCCCCTGAACTTCGTGACAAAGAGGAAAGGCAGGTCGATGTGAAGCGTGCTGCGAATTTCCAGATATTCTTTCAGTACCTGGGTGATTTCTGAATTTTCCAGGTAGACGATCCGCTCTTTGTTTCCTTTTCCGTGGATTCGGAGCCTGCCACTGTCGATGTCCAGATCAGGGAATGTAAGGCAGCAGAGCTCGCTCACCCTGAGTCCTCCGGCAAATAGCAGTTCCAGAATAGCAGCGTCACGAATGCGTGTGAACATCTCGCCCGGCCCTCTCGAATCCTGCTCGTAAGCCGCTTTTAAAATCAAGCCGACTTCTGTTAACGCCATGGTTGTTGGCAAATGAATTCCTTCCCGCATATTCAGGTGAAATTTCTGAAAAGGGTTAATCCCTACGATTTCTTCATATTCCAAGAAGTTGAAAAAAGAACGGAGACAAGCGATTTTCCGCTTAATGGTCTTCACTTTGTATTTGCCTGAAAGGTAATCAAGATAAGCGTCCAGAACCCCCTTTGTGATCTGCAGGCAGGAAGTAACGGAGGGCATCTGCCCGGCAAGGAATCGGACAAAGCACTCCATATCGTACCGGTAGTTCCGTACGCTGAGAGCCGACAGCTTGCGACGGGTGGTGCAATAACTTAAAAATTTTTCAATACATAATTCTATCTGATCCATATGGTATCCCTCCCGGCGCTCCGTATTTCAATTAACCTATTTCGAATAACGGCGCCTTTGCTAACCAGATGATACCATAAAATTATATAAATGTAAATATATGTAAAGAAAATTGCCTCCCGATATTATTCGGAAAGCACTTTTCTATATTTCTATATTTGCTCATTCTGATCCAGTGCCGTCCCAATCAGTTTATCCGCATAATCCGCCATAAATAGCGGGATGTTAAGCACATCGTCATTCAGCTTCAGATTGTCCAGAGAAAAGCGCACACGGAGCTTGGTTTTGTCCGGATACTTCTCCTTGTACTTTTTCAGGCTGCGGCTATCGATATTGGTCTCCGCCTTGACCTCTACAGGAAAGATATCGTTCTCGCGTTGTATGAGAAAGTCGACTTCAAAGGGTGGATTGACCTGCGACCAGTAGCGAGGCGTTACCTCGAATTGAGTTTTCAGTGCCTGCAGTACATAGTTTTCGGACAGAGCTCCTTTGAATTCGGTGAACAATCGGTTCCCTTCGCCAAAGGCGGTAGGAGCAAGCTGCGCTAGTCGGCGCAGCAGTCCCACATCCACAAGGTAGATTTTGAAGGCAGACAGATCATCGTAGGCGGATATGGGTAGACCTGGTGCAGTGCTGCGGTAGATTTTGCTGACCAGATTTGCATCTACCAACCACTGTAATGCATCCTCGTATTCTCGGGCACGTGCACCCTCTTTTACCGCCTTATAGATAAATTTTTTATTCTCACGGGCAAGCTGAGAGGGAATGGACTTCCAAATCATTGAGATTTTAGGAAACTCTTTTATCTCAGGGTGCTTGGCAAAATCCCGCTCATAGGCACCGATGATGTTAGACAGCGCCGTTTGCATAGACTCTACATCACGATCCTGCGTCCACAGTAAGACCGGCTCAGGCATACCCCCTGTTACATAATACATCTTTAGCTTTTCATACAAAGGATTGAAAAAAGCATTGAGTATCGGGGTAATGGTATCTATACTTTTAAGATACTGCACCAGATTCTCATCGCCGTTTGCCATCAAAAACTCGGTGAAGGTCATGGGGTCTATCTGTAGAAAATCCACCTTTCCCACAGGGAAGGAAGAAGGCTTCGCAAGGGTGATGCCCAGCAGCGAACCCGCACAGACAATGTGGTACTGCGGAGCGTTTTCACAGAAATATTTCATTGAGTTGATGGCCTCTGGGCAATCCTGCACCTCGTCAAAAATAATCAGAGTGTTGTTCGGCTGAATTTTTTGACCGCTGGCCAGAATCAGATTTTGCAAAATCCGCTCCACATCCTTAGTCGTCTCAAAAAACTGCTTATATTCCTCGTGCTCATCAAAGTTAAAGTAGGCGGTATGTTCGTAATACTGCCTTCCGAATTCCTTGAGAATCCAGGTTTTTCCTACCTGCCGCACACCTTTTAAAATCAGCGGCTTACGGTGTTTTGAGCCTTTCCATTCGAGCAAATCTTTCAATATAATTCGTTCCATACAACTTCTCCATCACATATTTATAAAGGTTTTGGTGTGAAATATCACACTTTATACCAAGTATACCACTTCCCAACGAGAAATCAACAGTAATCACATAATTATTAAGTATTATTGTTAAAAAATCACACTTTTATGCATGAAAATATTTCTTAATGATTTTTGTTCTGAAGAATGTACTGCAACGGTCTTCGATCACAATTGAGGACGGCTGACATTTTTTGTCGCAAATTGCGCGGAACATTAACAGACCTGTAATATGTCTGTAATGGACTTCTTACCAATTGCCCGATATAATAGGGACGTACCTTGTTGAACAACCCCCTGCCACCCGATAAAATCATTGTAAGCCTTACAGTTGCTGTGTATTACAATTTGGTTACATTTGAAAGTAGAGGTTGACTGGTTTGTGGGCAAAAGGTATAATTCATTGTGATAGA
>JAQUYZ010000329.1 GCA_028691625.1 Eubacteriales bacterium | reverse complement strand
TGTCACAAAGCCCACCCATTTTAATTTGGTTGATTGGGAATTTTGCGGCGCCCTGTTTCGCGCATGCCTTGTCCGCCCGGAGGGATTATTCCATGGTCACTTTTTTGTCATAACAAGCCCTGCTCCGGAATATCATTATAGCAACGAATAACAATGGAACGAACTGTGGATAGAGGGGGAAGATGTAATGACATACGAAAAGAAACCATTTGAATTTGAAGGAATACCAGATTATGCTTTGCAGCCTGCAAAAGAAGCAGACGAATATAATTTTCATTATGTGCCCAGAGGCGCGACAAACCGTTTTGATCCGGCAGCTTATGAGAAAATTTTGTATGACAGTGTCAGGCAGGCCGCAGAGAAAGAAGAACAGCCAGAATTTTTTACTCAATCTGTAGAGGAAATTATTCCGGTTGCATTTCATCAATCAAACGAAGAGACGCAGGCCGCCGAAGCCGATGCGGAAGTTCAGGAAGAAGCCGAAGCAATTGAGGTCGATGCGGAAGTTCAGGAAGAAGCCGAAGCAATTGAGGTCGATGCGGAAGTTCAGGAAGAAGCAGAAACAGTCGAGGTCGATGCGGAAGTTCAGGAAGAAGCAGAAACAGTCGAGGCCGATGCGGAAATTCAGGAAGAAGCTGCCCCCGCTGCGGCGGAAGAGGCAGAAACGCCCGAAGAGACCACAGAAACGGCAGAGGAAATCATTCCTGTTTTTGCGAAGCCTCCTGCAAAACGACCATCATTTCAACCTATTTTTGTTCCCAAAACCGTACCGGCAAAGATCAATCCGACGGTTGGCAGCGCTATAAGCAGCAAACTGAGGCTGATCGACATGAGAAAGAAAGAGCCACTCCGATTCTCCGTCGAGGAGGACATTCTGGTTCCCGATGTAAAACCCGATCTGGCGCGCATCCTCGCAATGGACGGAAAAATCAAGCTTTCAGAACGGGAGATTCACACAGGACAGATGGAAACCGACAGGATCCGCATTACGGGAGACTTGATTCTGCAAACACTATATGTTCCCGAACATATGGTGGACGGAGAACCGATCGTCGCCATCGAATCCAGAATCCCCTTTAAAAATGAAACGGAGATGAAAGCGGGTCCCTATTCCGACCTGACAGTCGCACCGAACATTGAATCCATCGACTTTACCATAATCAATGAAAGAAAATTCAGGGTAAAAGCGGTAGCGGTATTCGGGATCAAGGAATACAGCAATGTGGATGTCGAAGTCTTCGAAGGGATCAGGGATGAAGAAGTACAAATGCTGAAGGAAAAGATCAACCTTACAGATGTCGCACTGCGAAAGACCGAACCCATGGAAGTAAAAGATGATTTAATCTTAAAAGATAACATGCCTGATATACTGAAAATCCTTAGATATGATGTGAATGTCGTGGAAAACCATAAGCAGATCACAAAAGAAAAGGCAGTGATAAACGCTTCTGTTTATTGTAATATCTTGTACCTTGGGGCAGAAGGGAATCCTGACGCCGCGAAAGCGGATGAAGCCGAAGCGGTGCCCGATGGAGGTACGGCAGTACCGGTTCTTTATCAGGGCAAAACAGAATTTACCCAGTTTATCAGATTGGATGGAGACAATAATCCCAATGATCAGAATCCTGCAGGGAGTAAAGTCAATTTTAATATTGCATCAGCAAACCTTACTGCAAAGGAGGATGGGAACGGAAAAAGAAACCTTTTTGGATTGGATATGAACGTGGAGACAGGACTGGAGCTGTACAAAAACATAGAAAAGGAAATCGTCACCGACGTATACCATCACAGGAAGGAGCTACAATATGAGACGGATGAAATCGGATTAATGGCACTTGGCGGCAGCGGAGTTGCAGAAATCTCCGCCCGCGAGATCGTCAATATTCCGGAACGATATGGCAATGTCGACAAGGTGGTCTACATTTCAGGCAACATCAACGAAAAGAGAACCTTTATCGACCAGGCCAAGAGCGTTGTAGAGGGTGTGGCGGCGATTAATTTGATCTGCACCTCTGCCGATACAAAAAAGACAGCCTTCAACGTTACGCAGGAGATCCCTTTCCGAAGCGCCATGGAAATCCCGGGAATCACTCCGGAAATGACTGCAAGTAATGATATTGTGCTGAAGGAGCTGTGGTTCGACAAAATTAATAACAAGCAGATTGAAGTGAATGCGGGAATTCTGGTCAATACTGCGGTTTCAAGTCAGATAAAGCACCAGCTGGTGAAAAATATCAGCTTCCTGGATAGCCCACAAGATAGTAACCCGCTTCCGGGGATTATCCTCTATATTGCAAGACCGGGGGATACAATCTGGAAGATCGCAAAAAAATACCGAACCACCATCGATGAAATCAAAAAAATAAATGAAATAGAAACTGGAAAGGAGATTAAATCCGGTACAAAGATACTGATTGTTGCAAAAAATCATTAATTGTATAAAATCCCCTCCCTTTGGGAAAGATTAAGATAGGAAAATCTTTTTTCAGGGGGAGGGATTTTTATTGGGATTAAGAAAAAGACAGCTTAGGATGCTCTTTTTTATATTGGTCTGTATTCTGATTTACATTACCTGGACGATCGCCAGCAATCAGAGTAAACTGAGCAACGACGACTTCATTCGTTTTCACGTCATTGCGAATAGTGATTCGGAGGAGGATCAGCAACTGAAGCTCGCGGTTCGGGACGGGGTCCTGGCAAAGATCAACAACGAGCTGGTTCGGGAGGCCATGGCACAGGAACTGGCGGTTGTTCAAGCCTCCGGCACGACTGAGATCAGTCCCGCGGAGGAGGAAACCGGTCTGAACCGGGTAAGCTTGGATCTGGAACAATCCAGGAAGTACATTCAGGAAAATATAACGGAAATCGAGGAGACCGCGAGGAAGATCATCCAGGAAAGCGGATATGAATACGATGTGAAAGCGGAGCTCGGCGTCAAATGGATTCCTCAGAAATCCTACGGCAATGTAATATTTCCGTCCGGGAACTATGAAGCGTTGAATATTGCAATAGGAGAGGGAAAAGGCCAAAATTGGTGGTGCGTGCTGTTTCCGCCCCTTTGTCTGATCGGAGCGGAAGCACCGGAGGATGAAGAGGCGGCACAGGAAGCCCGGGAAATCTATAAGGATGTTTTGTTGAATGAAAAATACCAACCGCTCACAGAGGAACGAGAAAAACCGACAACCCTTAAGCTCAGGTACAAGACCTTGGAGCAGATAGATGAATTGGACAAGATGCAGAAAGACCCGCATTAATGCGG
>JAQUYZ010000328.1 GCA_028691625.1 Eubacteriales bacterium | reverse complement strand
CCTTTGCCTCAGCATCGTCCAGCATTGCCTTTGCGATTCTGTCCTTAATGCTTCCGGCGGGGTTAAAATATTCCAGCTTTGCAATCAATCTTGCTTTTAATTCGTACTTTTTTTCATAGTTTGTAAGTTCCAGCAGCGGTGTCCTTCCAATCAGTTCAGTTAAACTCTTATATACTTTTTCCATTGTCTCGTCTCCTTTTCTTCCTGTTATGAATTCATATTATTCATACGGATTTACTATGTATTATTATATTCATCTATATCCTGCTTGTCAACGAGTTATCTGAACTATTTCATAGTAAATAAAGAGCATGCCCGTGAGCGACTCTGGAACAGGCATTCACTCAACTGGAGCATGCTATGAAACAGCTCCGGCGCTGATTTCCAGCGCCGGTTACCGTTTTCTTTTTTTATACTTATAAGGCATTTTGATAAACGTGCACATCTTCCGGACCGTCTGTAAGCGCCCCAAGCTGCGGCACGAGCTCAATAAAATGGGCAGCGGCAAAGTGCTTCGTCAGCGCCTCCATGTTCTCCCATTCTTCAATAAAGGTAAATAACCGGGGATTGTTGATATCCCTGTATAAATCATAGTGAATGCAGCCTTCATCAAGCTTATTGGTTGCTTCTGTCAGCTTCTTTGCCAGCGCAAGAAATTCACCGGTCTTTTCTTCTTTTACCAAATTATTCGCAACAACTTTAATCATCTTTCAATCTCCTCAATTATATTGTTTTTTACTGACTATTCGCAGGTTCTCATTGCAAGAATGGTCTTTTCAATCAGATCATCCAGCTCCCATCCAAGCATTTCAGCCCCCTGCTCGATGACCTCGCGGGAACAGCCCGCTGCAAAACTCAAGGTTTTATATTTCTTTTTAACAGACTTCAGCTCCAGGTCTGATACGCTTTTTGACGGACGCATCAACGCTACCGCTCCGATCAGTCCGGTTAACTCATCTGTTGCAAACAACACCTTCTCCATTTCATGCTCCGGCTTGACATCGACGGCGGTAAGTCCATACCCATGGCAGACCGTTGCACGGATGATTCTTTCATCGATCCCGTGCTCCTTCATGATCTCCTGCTGCTTAACGCAGTGCTGCTCCGGATACATTCCAAAATCCAGATCATGAAGCAAGCCCACAATGCCCCAAAAATTCTCTTCCTCTCCGTATCCAAGAAGCTTCGCAAAATACTTCATGGTGCCTTCCATGACCAGCGCATGTTTCAGATGAAACGAGTCCGTGTTGTACTCGTTCAGGAGCGCCCATGCCTGATCTCTGGTTATTTCCTTTAATTCTTTTCCGGCAAAATCTTCTACTAACACTGTTATGATACCTCCGCAAACCATTATTTCATTTTGATAACAACATAATCATACTCCCAACGCCTCAGAATGTCAAAGCCTCCGGATAGGTTGTCGCTTGCCTGCCTTTTATGAGCGATAAAATATGCATGGCACATCAGGCATCCGAATAAACTGTAGCGATCGCAAAAATTATGTATACATTGAGATGGAGGGATGACAGGTGAGGAAGTCTAACAGGAAAACCATTCTAAAGACGACACTGTTGATCTGTGTTGCTGCAGCCTTGATTTTGACTGCCGGTTTTTATGGTTTGAATGGATGGGAATTTAATACCGCTTTCGGCCAGGGGAAAAAGCTGCCCATCTATTCCGTGGATACGAATGAGAAAAAAATTGCAATCAGCTTTGATTGTGCCTGGGGCAATGAACATACCAAGCCGATCCTTGATATTCTGGACCGGTACAATGTCAAGACCACTTTCTTTATGGTCCGATTCTGGGCGGAGAAATTTCCGGAGGATGTGTTGGAAATCTATAAAAGAGGTCATGAGATCGGAAATCATTCTTCAACCCATCCGAATATGACAAAGCTTTCTGTTGAAGATATTACGAATGAGTTAAAGGGAGCAGAGGCTGAAATTGAAAAAATAACCGGGAAGAAGCCAACCGTATTCCGCCCTCCCTTCGGCGCTTATAACAACAATTTGATCGAAGCCTGTGAAAACAACGGATATCATGTGATTCAATGGGACGTTGACAGTCTGGATTGGAAAGAGATGACAACGGAGCAGATCGTAGACAGAGTGACGAGAAATGTAAAACCGGGATCTATTGTTTTGTTTCATAACAATGCGGAACATGTGGAGGATTATTTGCCCAGCATACTTGAAACGCTAACAGCGGATGGTTATGAGATCGTTCCCGTGGGTCAGCTCATCATGAAGGAAAATTACTATATGGATCATGCCGGAAAGCAGATGGCTGATTGAGATGATTGAATCTTGTATACATGACTTAAAATTCAATCAGAGAATCTTGTATACATGACTCAAAATGTTGACTTTTTATCGTGGATATCATATAATTACCTCAAAATATAGAGTTATATTCGGTTGGGCAGGTATCTGCTTTCAAGTATTCATGCTTAAGGGTGGAGAGCTTCCTTAGAAGTACCCGCCTTTTTTTGATGAATTAAATATCTGATATCGCGGTTCCTTTTGGGCAAACTTTATGAAGAACCGTATGATCAGTGAAACCCAGACCGGATAGACGAAAAATATTATTTAATTGTAACATAAAGTTGCATATTTGTTAAAAAGGAGGTTGTTCAATGAGTTTTCTTGAGAGCTTTATAACAGGCATTTTCTGCATGGTAGTCGTCTTTGGCGTACTTGCATCTCTTTATTTCCTGATTCAGATTTTTTCATTTGGAATCAGAAATATTGACAATGCCGGCAAGAAATCAACGCAATAATTCAGTTGCATTTTTGTACTCACGACGAAGGAGGAATTTTAGACTATGTTCAAAGAAGCTATTATAAAACTATGGGGGGAATCGGGCTTTATGGCCCTCAACTGGCAATATATTGCGATGATTGTAATTGCATGCATCCTTTTTTATCTTGCCATAGTAAAAAAGTTCGAGCCGCTGCTATTGGTATGCATTGCCTTTGGAATGTTACTGGCAAATCTGCCCGGTACAGGATTAATGGAGGCGCCTGCCTCTGCTTCCGAAAACGGCGGATTGCTTTACTATTTATATCTGGGCGTAAAAAAAGGAGTGTATCCTTCTCTCATTTTCCTTGGCATCGGCGCAATGACAGATTTCGGTCCTCTGATCGCCCGTCCGTCCAGCTTGTTTTTAGGCGCGGCAGCTCAATTTGGAGTTGCAACCGCATTTATAATTGCAATCGCTCTTGGTTTTTCGCCTGAAGCTGCTGCATCGATCGGTATTATCGGCGGAGCCGAC
>JAQUYZ010000327.1 GCA_028691625.1 Eubacteriales bacterium | reverse complement strand
CAGCTGATTGAGCTGATCGGGGAGGAAGAAATTACGGCGGAGGAATACGGCATGATTCTGAAATCGGGCTTTGAAGCGGTGGAGATCGGGCTTCTCCCGCCGACCATAGACCAGATCGTCGTCGGCACCATGCAGAGAACAAGAGCAGGAAATATCAAGGCACTGATGATTCTTGGGGCAAATGACGGCCTGCTTCCGGCAGCCGCATCCTCAGAAAGCCTGCTGAACGAGGATGAAAAAACAGCCTTGTATAAAAAAGGAATTGAAATCTGTAAGATTGACGATTTGCGTGCAAAGGAAGAAAAGCTTGCGATCTATAAGAATTTGTCCAAACCGTCCCGAACCCTCTGGATGAGTTATTCCGCTTCGGATCTGGAGGGAAAGGAAAGCAAGCAATCCATGCTGTTTGACAAGATTCGGAAGATCTTCACCGATTTGCCGGTTTCAAAGGATATTATAAACGCTGAGGATCCGATGCGTCTCATTGAAACGCCCGGAAGCACGCTGAAGCATATGACGGAGGCCTTCCGAAGCACCATGGAGGGAGAGCCTTTGGGCGAAGAATGGATGGCGGCATATCAGTGGTACGAGGCAAATGCAAACGCGAAGCTCCGGCCGGTCAAGGAAGGGCTGCTGTTCACCAACAGGCAGGAGAGAATCAGAAAGGACCTGATCGATCG
Source organism: Eubacteriales bacterium (assembly GCA_028691625.1). Taxonomy (GTDB): domain Bacteria; phylum Bacillota; class Clostridia; order Peptostreptococcales; family Anaerovoracaceae; genus Anoxybacterium. The sequence continues at coordinate 2,621 of JAQUYZ010000327.1, read as the reverse complement.
ATTATACAAGAGAGATCCTTCTCTGGAGTTGTCATTGAGCCCTTCCAGGCTGGAACGCTTCTCCAGGTGTCCGTTCTCCCATTTCGTCAACTACGGGCTGAGACCCGGCGAAAGGAGAATTTTCGAAATTGCCGGAAGAGAGATCGGCGATGTTTACCATCAGTGCTTCATGAAGCTGTCGGAGCAGCTGTCGTCACCGGGGATGGACATTACGGATCCCTGCTCTCCGTGGATGCGCGTCACCAAAGAGCAGTGCCAGCAGCTCATTGACACCTATGTCGAGGAAGCGGCAGGGGAATATCGGGAAGGAGTTCTCATCCAGGGAGAAGAAGAACGGTATCGCGGGCTGCGCATGAAAAAGGTGTGCGGGGATGCAGCCTGGGCTTTGGTTGAACATGTCCAGACCGGGCGGATTCAGAATGTTTTCTTTGAGAGTGAATTCGGACGGGCCGTCGGAAAGCAGTTTCCTCCTATTGAAGTCATGCTGGGGGATGAAACGATTTATATCGAGGGAAAAATTGACAGGGTCGATGTGTTGAAGGGGAAAGACGGCGATCCGAGCCGTTACATCAAAATAATCGACTATAAATCAGGCAAGGAAAAATTTGATACCGAGGAAGCCAGGGCCGGCTGGAGGCTGCAGCTCATGCTGTATCTTCGGGCCGCAATGGGAGCAAACTCCAATGCGGTGAACAGGGACAATCCATACAAGCCGGCAGGGGTGTTCTATTTTGAGATCGCGGAGCCGCAGATCGACATCACGGATCTCCCCGAAGAGGAGTATACGGAAAAGGTAAAAGCGGAACGCAAGAAGAAATTCAAGCTTGACGGCGTGGTTCTGGATGACCATAGCATCATCGAGAGCATCGCGGGAGAATTTTCGGGATTTTCAGATATTCTGCCGGTGAAAAAGACAAAGGACGGACTGTATGCGGGAACCACAGAGAAGAAGCTGTTAAAGGAAGAGGACTTTTCAGAGCTGCTGGATGCGGTAAACAGCAAGGTAAAGGAGCTCTGCGGCGAACTGTCCGAGGGCTTCATTGAGATCAAGCCGAAAAAGGTTAAAGACGAGACAGCCTGCAGATTCTGCCTGTATAAGAGCATTTGCTGCTTTGACCTAAGCTTTGAGGGCTGTTCTTATGATGTTGTAAAGTGACACTTATATATTTTTAACAAGTTGTCAAGGGTAAAATGTGAACTCAGCAATCCTTGACAATTTGTTTTTTTTTGATTCCTACCCCTAAATTCACCCGTTCTTGAGAGAATATAGTGTATAGAATATATTTTTAACAGGTGAACAGAAGGAGGTATTTTATGAAAAAAATAATATCCGGATTACTTACCGCAGCGCTGGTAATGGCGCTTTTCAGCGGAACTGCATTTGCGGGAAATGGAAACGGCAACGGAAAGAATAAGGAATTTAAGGATTTGAAGGGTCATTGGGGCAAACAATCTGTTGAAAAGATGCAGAATCTTGGAATCCTGAACGGATATGCGGATGGATCGTTCCAGCCGGACAGAACCCTGACTCAGGCTGAGCTGGCTGTCATCATTGAGCGGATACTTGAACTCAAAGGCGATAAGGACGATTTCCAATGGATAGAGGACGATGACGATGATAAGGATTATTCCGATATTCCCAAGTGGGCACAAAAGGCTGTGAAGAAGGGAATCCACAAGAATTATTTCAATATAAAAAGATTCCATTCCCATGTCCAGGTTGACCGGCTGACCGCATGTGTTTCAATTGCGAAGGCACTGGAACTGGAGCCTGTTACCGATTTTGAAATGAATCCCTTTAAGGATTTGGGCATGCTCAATGACGAGGATTTCGGATATCTGTTGGCACTTTATGAAGAGGGATATATCAAGGGTTATCCAAACGGAACCTTTAATCCCTACAGCCTGCTGAGCAGAGCACAGATGGCGGCGATCATAGAGAATCTGCTGGATCAGCAGGCTGACGAGGACTCCGACGATGAAACCGCACCGGCATGGGCCAGTGACAGTACGGTGACAGCAACGGCCATTCGTGCAACAGCTGTTGAATTGAAATGGTCGGCAGCAACGGATGACGAGGGGGTTGTGGGCTATAAGGTAAGCTATGAGCTTGATCGTGTGGATAAAGTGAAGTATGTTTCCGAACGGACTGTGACCATAAGCGGATTAGAGGCGGATGAGGGATACACCTTCACCGTTGAAGCAAAGGATGCAGCAGGAAACTGGAGTGACGACGGCCCGTCGGTGGAAGTGATCACGCTTGAAGAGGAAGCGGCAGATACCTCCGTGCCAATCTGGCCAAGCGGTGCCGCTCTGACAGTCAGCCCTTCGGTCTCTGGCGTTGTAACGCTTGTCTGGCCCGATGCAGAGGATAATGAGGGAGTTGCTTCCTACAAGGTTTATCAGAACAGCGTGCTGATCTATACCATGGAGAAAGATGCAAACAGCGTAAACGTATCAGGGCTGAGTACCGATACAGAATATGTTTTTAAGGTCAGAGCATTTGACGCAGCCGGAAACATGAGCACCAGCCTGAGCAAGACCCATCTGACCGACTAAGTTTAAACACCTCAACATAACGAAACATGAATAAATCCCGTTTGTACGGGGACCACCAATTT
>JAQUYZ010000326.1 GCA_028691625.1 Eubacteriales bacterium | reverse complement strand
CCCCCTTGCTTTACATTGATAAATTCGCTCCCCGACTTTTACATAGTAAAAGCCTGCAATCCCCTTTATGATAGTACCTTTCATCAATTAATCTCTCCAGTATTAAAATCTACGTCCTTCTCCAAGACAACATCGTTGTCAAATATGACCTTGACAGAACCTATACCTTCTCCGTTCAGAGATAGGATTTCAGAACCATCGCTCTTGATTCTCTGCTCCCTGTTAATCATGGTTTTGACGCCAGATTCATCGGATATGACGACCGAGAGATAAAACACTTCATTATTTGCTTTACTGAAATCAATGGTCAGCGGAATGGATCTTCCGCTTGCGGGGGGCTGATCGCCTGTGCTTACCTTCAGGTTTACACCGGTTCCCTTGTCAACCATGACGTCCGGCTCATACTGCTGCCACATCACTGAGTTGATCTCATATACCATACTCATTTCATGACCGACGGCACCGATGGAGAGTCCTGCCTTCTCCAGCTCTGCGATGGCGGCATCAATGCCCATGCCCATAAGATTCGGCATCGGTACCTGCTCCACAGCCTTGCCGAGACTGATTACCACATTGACTTTTGTACCCGGTGCTGCGGCTGTTCCGGCCTCAGGACTCTGCTTGATGACTACGTCCTTCGGCATATCGCTGTTTTCCATCGCGACCTCGCCCAATGCATAGCCATAGCTGTCCAGAACAAATTCCGCATCGGTCAGGGTCCTATTCACAACAGGAGGCACGGATCCTTCTTTAATCTTACCCTTGCTAACGTTTACGGTAATGGTAAAGCCTTCCTTCACGGTCATTTCTGCATTCGGATCCTGGGATACGATTTGTCCCTCTTCATATTCTGTACTGGAAACCTCGTCTCCAACCTCCAGTTTCAAATTGAACTTACCTGCCTCTTCGATTGCTTCCTCTACCGTCATTCCAACCAGGTAAGGCACGGTTACCTCCTTTGCGGCGCCGAAGTTCTCGATGGCAGAAAGGATCAGCTGGCTTACCGGGATTGCGCAAACCAAAGCAAGAATGATTGCGGCAACCTTGACTTTATTTATTCTAACCTTCTTTTTGGTTTTTACTTCCTTCTTTTCCTTCTTCCTCATATCCCCTGTCATCTCCTCCCTTGAATCTGCATCTGCTGTATCTGTCATCGGTCCGTTCACGGCATTCATCACTCTTGTCGCATCCAGATCGACACGGGTATGATAGCCGTATCCGGATAAGCCTCCCCCATCCATATCGATGCCGTTTAACGCATCATACATTTCGTTGGCAGATTTAAAGCGGTTGACCTGATATTTGTGCGTGGCCTTCATGATGATCTCTTCCAAAGCAGAAGGAATCTCAGCGATATACCGGGATGGCGGTGTCATTTCGTTGTTCATATGCATGAGTGCGACAGTCACCGGATTATCGGCATCAAAAGGAACCTTTCCGGTTACCAGTTCATATAGAACGATACCAAGCGAATAGATGTCGGATTTCTCATCCACATATCCGCCTCTGGCCTGTTCCGGTGAGAAATAATGAACAGACCCCATGATTGTGCCCGTATTGCCGACGATCGTTCCAGCATTCACCGCCTTGGCAATACCAAAATCTGTGATTTTAGCGGTTCCCTCACGGGTGATCAGAATGTTGTGCGGCTTTACATCCCTATGTATGATGTGGTTCTTGTGTGCAATACTCAGGGCTAATGCGATCTGTTTCACAATGTCGACCGCTTTGACAAAGTCCATCGGTCCTTCATTTTTTATGATATCGCTCAAGACCTGTCCTTCAATCAGTTCCATGACGATATAGTGAATGTTTCCTTCCTTGCCGACATCGTAAATATTTACAATATTGGGATGAGTAAGGCTTGCGGCCGCCTGGGATTCCCTTCGAAAGTTTTCAATAAACTTCAAATCCTTAGTGAATTCAGGCTTTAGTATTTTTATTGCAACGAAGCGATTCAGTAACCGGCATCTTGCTTTATAAACAACCGCCATACCGCCATCGCCGATTTTTTCAAGTAATTCGTACCTGCCGGCTAGTATTCTACTGCTCATGTATCCAGTCCTCCTCCTGTATAACGCTCAGTACGTTAATCTTTTGATTGACAGAAATTTTTCCGTTCGCTCGACCGTTATAATTTTAAACAAATCACTGTAATATTGTCATTTCCGCCATTCCTGTTCGCCTGCTGAACAAGGTGTTTGCTCAGAGCGCTCATGGAATTTGATGCGGCTACAATGCCGCAAATCTCTTCTGCAGTCAGTTCTCCGGAAAGACCGTCTGTGCAGAGAATAATAATATCGTTTTTAAATGTTTCCAAGCGATAAAAATCTGGAAGGATTTTTTCCTCTCCCCCCAGAGCTCTCGTTATCATGTTCTTCTGCGGATGATTCTCCGCCTGCTCCTTAGTGATCGAGCCGCCCTTCACCAATTCATTCACATAGGTATGGTCTTCCGTAATCTGACTGATTCGGCCATCCCTGCAAAGATAGGCTCTGCTGTCCCCTACATTGACAATGTAAGCATATCCGCTGATAAGATGAAGCAGCACAACCGTGGTTGCCATTCCGGCATTCTCCTCTGAAAGCTGTGCTGCCTGATATATGGTTTGATTTGCCTTTTTCATGCATTCCAAAAAATAGCCCTTCAGTTCTCCCTCGCCTTTGATGTCATGCAAAGGTTCCGCTTTTATGTATTCAGCGATACTTTTCACAGCCATGGAGCTCGCAAGCTCTCCGGAGTTCTGTCCGCCGACGCCGTCCGCAACGATGTAAATGTCTTCCTGCGGCATTACAAAGAGAGAGTCCTCATTTCTGTCTCTCTTTTTTCCTTTATCAGTTTGAAATCCAACTTGTGACATAAAATTACCTCAGTCAAATTTAAAATACGGCTTATCCTATCACTGCTGCTACACAATGGTGATCAACGGTAATCAACGGTGATTTTAATTATACCGAAAAACGGATGGAATGTCAAAATTCACTGCTTTCTAATCACAGATCAAGCAATCGTCCTTTTTCATTTTGCAGATGAAGAAACCGTCCGTGTTATTGATATTCGGTAGCATCTGCAATTCTTCCAACTTGCTGAAAGCCGGATTTTTTTTCAGAAATTCTTTGATAACCTGCTGATTTTCATAAGGGGATATGGTGCAGGTACTGTACAGCAGGATACCGCCCGGTTTCAGGTATTTTGAAGAAGCAGAAAGAATTGCAAGCTGCTTTCTCGGCAGCTCGTCGAAATCACTGCCTCTCTTTTTATACTTAATTTCAGGCTTTCTTCTCACAACGCCAAGACCGGAGCAGGGCGCATCT
>JAQUYZ010000325.1 GCA_028691625.1 Eubacteriales bacterium | reverse complement strand
TACCGCACAGGACGTTGTCAACGCCATTCTATGGGTTCGTGACCACCGGCTGCCTTTTCGCGTACGCTGCGGCGGACATAGTTATGAGGCATTTTCCCTCGTTGACGGCGGCCTCGTCATTGACGTCAGCGGCTTGTTGACGCTGCAGCTTAATAAAGAGGAGCTCACGGTGCAGGTTGGTGCGGGGCATCGTTTGCAGCCATTGAATGAAACACTATGGTATCAAGGCGTAGCCCTCCCAGTCGGTACTTGTCCGACCGTCGGTATATCCGGACTGACGCTGGCAGGAGGATACGGCTTGCTGTCCAGATTATTCGGATTGACCTGCGATAGCCTGCTTGAGGTGGAAATAGTTACTGCACAAGGCAAGCTTATCCGTGCCAATGAAAATCAGCACAGCGACCTGCTTTGGGCTTGCCGTGGAGGCGGTGACGGCAGCTTCGGTGTAATTACCTCCTTTACCTTTCATCTTCATCCGGTGGGAGCTGTTGCCCGTTACAGAATGACCTGGGACTTTGCAGATCTCGAAAAGGTGATGTCTTTTTGGCAGACTTGGGCTCCCTATGCTAACCCTCGCTTAACTTCTCTGCTGGCGTTTCCCGCACAAAATCAGGGTGATCTTCGGTCCAGCGGCGTCTTTGTCGGATCCGAACAGGAGCTCAGGCAGATCATGCTTCCTCTTCAGGAGGCAACCCGTCCTAAGATTGCTGAGTTTCATTCCAATACCTGGATTGAAGCAGCCCAAGCATTTTCGGGATCAACAGTAAAACAGGAAAAATTTAAAAATTCTTCTGCATACGCTTACGTACCTCTGTCAGATGAAGCCCTGCGCGTATTGATCCACAATTTGCAAACTGCCCCCGGCACTGCAAATGTGGTCTCCTTTGACGCCTGCGGTGGTGCAATTGGATTAATACCTACGAATGCAACTGCGTTTGCACATCGCAAAGCCTTGTTCTCAATTCAATATCAATCCTATTGGGCCCTGGATGAAGAGGCGGATCAAAATATCCAATGGATCGAACAATTCCGCAACTCCATGCTTCCCTTTACGAGTGGTGCAAATCGCAACTATGTTGACTCTTTGATTGTTGATTGGCCTGTTGCTTACTTCGGAGAAAACTTAGAAAGACTAATGGTGGTGAAACAAATGTACGATCCCGAAAATTTATTTCACTATGCGCAAAGCATTCCAAAATATTAACAAATATCGTGAGGTGTTTCGATTGTCGGTTTATAAATGGGGCGTTGATTCTGCTGAGAATGTTACGGAAGACTTGTTTCAATGTGTGATCCGCAATTATGGATTCCCGGAATTTTGGGGAAGATACCTGGTCAGAGTTCCCGCTGTTTCGGAAGGGCTGACCATGCCGGAAATCTCCTTGATCCGGGGCAAGGGCGTAAAACTGCTGCCTATTTATAACTCTTTTCAGGCTGCTGAAGGGTATTCACAAGGAAGCACTGCTGCAAACAATGCAGCGTTTCGTGCCCAGGAACTTGGAATACCAAAAGGCGTTCCGTTATTTGCAAACGTGGAACAATTTTTTCAAATTGACGGGGAATGGATTCAAGGCTGGACGGACGCAATCGTTGCAAGCGGATATAAAAGCGGCATTTACAATGATCCGGTGACAGGTGCTTTTAATCAGGCTTTTTGTGACGCTGTAAAAGATAATAGAGCGGTAAGAATACTGAATATTCTATGGAGTGCCCAGCCGGAGCTGGAGCCCAGCGGCCCTCGGAATCCGCCGGATTATAACCCGAAGGCTCCCGATTGCGGCGGGAATGTATGGGCCTGGCAATACAGCCGTAGGGTAACCCGGTGCCCGATCGATACGAATTTGGCCGGCAGCAGCCTGGTTGATATTTTATGGTAGGAGGAGCATCTCTCTACATCCCTCACCATTTGATTACCTTTCTTCTCTGAGCCACGCATCAGCTTTTATCACCCTGGCAAAGGTTCCGTCAATCGCAGCCAGGTATGCCGTCTGAACCTGCTCCGCCGGGATTGTATTCCCATGCCATTCCAAGTCTCTCGTTGCACAGGCATCCTCGATCAGTGTAACGGAATATCCATAACCCTCGGCAGCCCTTACGGTCGTATCGATACACATATGGGTCATCATGCCGCAGATCACCAATTCTTCAACCCCTTTTTCCTCCAGCTTCTCTTTCAAATTCGTGCCCAGGAAGCTGTCTGGTTTATGCTTGATTATGACATCTTCTTTCGTCAGAGGATTGTTCTTATGATAGAACTCCGAGCCTTCCGTATCCGGCAAAAAAAATACCGCACCGGGTTGCGTGCACAGGTGGCGCACATGAAATACCGGCCATCCCTTTTTTCGAAAAAAACTCAGCAATTTGACCGCCTGCTCAGCAGCCTGCTCCGTATTAACCAGTTCCTTTCTTTCCGCCTTTAAAATAATCATTCTGAATATCGACTAAAATCAAACCTCTTTTCATAATTTTTTTTACGTTTCACGGATTTTCATACCGACCCTCCTTTTATAACTCCGGAATAAGGATGATCTTCTGAAGCTGCAGAAACCATAATTAATTCTCCTGTTTGCAGCATTGACTGTATCCGCAGGAACAACCACCGGTCACCCACACCCGGTATTTGGCTCAATGTTTTTCCGATCAGCATTGCAACCTTGCATTCACCGTCCGGCCTGTTCGCTCGCAGTGCAAAATCATAAAAATCTATTGGGACACCAGTGATGATTCCGTTCAGCACAGCACGCAGCGGAGCATTTTCAAGTGCCAGGCTGTTCCAGAGATCAGCAGATGCTCTTCGCTGTAATTCGCTTATCGGCTTCTCATACTCTGTGAACGTACGGAATGCTTCCGGGATTATTTCGCCGGTATTGCGGTAGCTGATTATACTGTTATCTTTCTCAACTTGCTCCGGGATACGTACGATGGAAAGCGGTATCCGGGCATTAACCATCAAATGACACACAAAATACAGTCCGCACAGTTCCGCAGGATCATTGGCAGAGGTCCACATTCGTATAGGTTCCAGCGTTGCTTTCGCTTCCCGGAGCCGCGTCAGAGTACGCTGAGTTGTTTTCCACATTTCGTCAGACACGCCGGGAAAGTCTGCAAACAAATCGTCAAGCAGCCTTTTGCGTGCGTCCATGCCGGTATCCAGATCCGAAATGTCGCCGATATCCAATGCGAGTGTCAGCACACAAACATCCTCTGAACTGCCTCCCATACTTTTTATCACCTGTTTCAGTGCTCCGCCTGCACTCTCACCAAATGTGAGGTCAATCATCATAATCCCTCCCCGTATTTCATATTGCTCTTTGTCCAATGTTCACGCCCATTC
>JAQUYZ010000324.1 GCA_028691625.1 Eubacteriales bacterium | reverse complement strand
GCCATGCGACAGGCCTGTCAAAGCTTGTCAAGCCCATGGCAATGGGCGCGGTTGCCGTCGGAGCAGACGGACTGCTCATCGAGGTTCACAACGATCCGGTTCATGCGCTTTGCGACGGACAGCAGTCACTGACACCGGAAGCATTTGCAGACCTGGCAGAATGTGTCCGTCAGATCAGGCCCTACGCTTTTAGAGCGAGCCATTAGGAAAAGAGGGAGAGTATCATGAAAATAGGAATAGTAGGTCTGGGGCTGATCGGAGGTTCCATCGCCAAAGCGATCAAGCAGAATACGGAGCATGAAGTGTTCGGGACGGATCTGCAGGAACCGGTTATCTTGAAAGCCAAGCTGTTGGAGGCCATAGACGGAAAACTGGAAGAAGATATGATCTCCGCATGTGAGTACATCATTCTGGCCCTCTATCCCGGAGCGGCGGTGGACTTTGTAAAAACGCGCCGGAGCGGGTTTAAAAAAGGTGCTGTCCTGGTGGATTGCTGCGGCGTCAAAGAAGCAGTCTGTTCTGAAATATATCCAATTGCAGCGGAATTCGGCTTTTCCTATGTGGGAGGCCATCCTATGGCGGGAATTGAATTTTCCGGATTTGAACACTCCCAAAAGACCTTGTTCAAGCATGCCTCGATGATTCTGACCCCCCAGACGGATATGTCTATCCAGGAAATGGAGCGATTGAAAAAGTTTTGGGTTGCCCTGGGCTTCAGTCATGTTCAGCTGTCAACGCCGGAAGAGCACGACCGCATCATTGCCTTTACCTCTCAGCTGGCCCATGTGGTGTCCAGCGCATATATCAAAAGCCCCACCTCTTTGAATCATAAGGGCTTCTCTGCAGGGAGCTATAAGGATTTGAGCAGAGTTGCCAAGCTCAATGAAACCATGTGGACCGAGCTGTTTCTGTTGAACAGGGAGAACCTTGTGACAGAAATAGACGGCATGATCGAACGACTGCAGCAGTATCGTGATGCGATCAAGGGGGGAAAAGAAAAAGACCTGTGGGATCTGCTCCATGAGGGGACAGAACGCAAGGTCTTGATCGACGGTTGATTATGGATATGATTTTCCGGAGAGGCGCTTAGCTTCCGGAATTACATTTGCACCTTAGGCCTTCCCGTCTTCGCTGTACCTCATCATAAAGGAGCTTTTCCTCCTCCGTGTCAAGCTGCAGCGGGGGAATCCCCCGCGGCCTTCCGCCCTTATCCAGGGCGACCATGGTAAAATAGGAGGAAAGGGCGCGCTTTGGTTCGGAGTCGGACTCAAGATCCTCCACATCCACAGTTACGATCACCTCCATGGAGGTTTTTCCGACATATGCGATGGTTGCCGTCAATGTAACCAAAGCTCCGACAAAGATAGGCAAATGAAACTGGAGCTCATCCACGCGGGCTGTCACAACATTGCACCGCGCATATTTTTTCGCAACGGCCCCGGCTGCGGTATCCATCAATTTCATGATCTCGCCACCATGCACATTTCCGGCCACATTGGCCTGGCTGGGAAGCATAACCTGACTCATGATCAGTTTTGTTCGTTTGTCCATTTTATCACCTTTTTCATCATACGATTTAAAACTTTAATAAACGGTTTTGCCAAGGAAAGCCAGAATCAGCTCACAGGCAAGGATTCCTGTCCGGTTGTATTCGTCCAGAATCGGGTTGATTTCAACCATATCCAGAGAAACCAGCTTACCGGTTTCCGCCACAAGCTCTGCAGCAAGAAAAGCCTCTCTTACGGTAAGACCGCTGTGAACCGGAGTTCCGACTCCGGGTGCCTCCTGGGGCGTGATGGCGTCGGCATCAAAGCTTACATGGATTCCGTCGGTTCCGTTTCCGGCAACATCAATGGCACGCTTCATAACCTCTGCCATTCCCCGGCGATCCACATCGTGGATGGAGAATACATGCACACCGGCGGCGGACATTCTCCTTCTCTCATCGGGATCAATATCTCTTCCGCCCACCACGGCAACGTGATCCGGATCAACATACTTGGTTTTCTCTGCAAAGGAGACCATTTTTTCCGGTCCGAATCCGGTGACGGCAGAAAGAGACATTCCATGCATATTCCCGCTTGGGGAGGTTTCATCACTGTTGAAATCTCCGTGGGCGTCCACCCAGATTACGCCGATCGTATTGTAATGATTGCTGACAGCCGGAATGCTGCCCGCCGCCACACAGTGGTCGCCGCCCAGGATCACAGGAAAGGCACCGTGGTTTAATGTATCGGCGATCTTTTCATAGAGACGCTTATTGGCTTCGAAGATCGGTTTGAAGTTTTTCATTTTCGGATTTTCTGTTTCCGGCTCTCCTGCCACGATATCTCCTTTGTCCACCGCGGAGAAACCCAGTTCTGCAAGCTTTTCCATCAATCCGGTATAGCGGATCGCCAACGGGCCCATGTTTACTCCTCTTTTTGATGCGCCTAAATCCATCTGCATTCCGATCACATGAATGTGATCCTTGATTTTACTCATTTCGCACTCCTTACTAGCTTATTTGCATTTCTATATACGTTAAAATTTTCTGCCGTCGAAAATTTTTTAATAATGCGTTATAATAAAAAACAGCGAATCTGCTTCTGAAAGTATTATACCTGATTCTGCTGAAGATAATCATAAGGAGAAAAAAATATGGATCGTATTGATGTCGTATGTATCGGCGTTGTACTCATCGACCTGCCCCTGGGGCCGCTGGATGAACAAATTTTTCGTGAGGAAACCACAATGGTCCAAAGGATCGGCCTGACCACAGGAGGGGATGCCCTCAATGAAGCGATCGTTCTGGCCAGATTGGGAAAGAAACCGGCATTGATGGGACAAATCGGTGCGGACATGCTGGGAGATCTCATTATTAAAAGATGTGAAGAGGAAGGGGTGGACTACAGCAGGCTGAAAAGGGACCCCCTGACGGATACCCGCATCAATGTTGTCATAGTCGGAAAGGATGGGCAAAGACATTTTGTGAAAACACAAAATGCAGGCTCAGGAAGTTTTCGGGCGGAAGAAATCGATTATGGATTTATTGAGAAGGCAGCAGCGGTTTCCCTGGCAAGCATCTTTTGCAGCAAGCTCCGGGATCCGGATACCATAATTAGAATTCTACGGACGGCCAGAGAAAGCAAGGTTGTCACCTTTGCGGATATGGTACCCATGACCGGCGGGGAGACCATCCGGGATATTGCGGAAGCGCTGCCCTATCTGGACTATTTCCTGCCCAACGCAGAGGAGGCGGCCATGCTGACAGGCCTTGAAGATCCGGATGAGATGGCAGACTGCCTGCTGCAATACGGCGTAAAAAATGTCATTATAAAGTTGGGAAAGAAAGGCTGTTTCATTA
>JAQUYZ010000323.1 GCA_028691625.1 Eubacteriales bacterium | reverse complement strand
GCTCCTGGGACAAGCTGGTTCGTTCTGTGGCAAGACGGGACAAAATGGTACAGATGCTCAGCACCTTGGTCTTGATGGAGGAAAGGTCGCCTGCCTCGATCATGGAGATCTGTCCCATAAGATCCTTGAGAATCTCCAGACTTCCCTTCGAATCTCCCTCTTTTACATGTTCAAACAGCTGATTTTCCAGTTCGTAAGGATAAGGCATGGATTTGTTTTCTTTTTTGTATTTCTGAAGATTCTGTCCGATGTTACGCTGCTCCTTGTATTGGCTGTTGATGCTGGAATAATCTTCATTGGGTGTGATGGCGGCCAAAATACAGCTCCAGAACAGATTGGACAGATGGGAAACCTCCTTCGGCTTATAAGCCTTGATGCCTCTCAGAAACAGAATTGCCTTGGGGAACGCATCAAAATGAATATGGCTCAGGGAAAAGATATTTGCGATGCTGCTTTCTTTCAGTTCTCCCATGATGATGGGCCCCGCCATAAAGCAGCCGAGAACCTGACCATTGATAATCAGGGAAACTGCGATTTTTACCAGGCCCGCCTTGCATAAAAAAACGTATGGCTCCCCTAACTGGGTCGCAAGCTTTGCCGAAGACGCGATGTTTCTGGCGCAAGGGCTTTGAGGGTCCTTATATGTATCAAAAAAATTGCAGAACTTGTTCTGTTTGTTGCATTCCCACTCAATTTCACTGTTGGGATTAAAAAAAGTGACCGGCACATCGGAAATGATGCAGAAGGACTGGATCGCCTCTTCGATCTGTGCGGACAGTTCCTGTGATGCAAACTTTACAGAGGCGGGCAGGACAAAATTCTCCATGATTTTCCACTCCTATGATATGCAAACAGGCAATGAAATCGTAATGCTCCGTATTAGAACTTCAACGTTGTATGCGCCTATTGCGATTTACTGTAAAATATATAACAACCACTATAAAATATTACCATAACACAATAAGCAAAACAACAAATAAATAAAATATTACAATAAATACTACCAAAATAACAAAAACCATTTCTATTATAGAATTCTTAATTGAGATAAGATATGATTAGTAGAAATAGTATCAAATATATTATTAAAATAATAGGAGGGTAACAATGACTAAGGAAGCATTATTCAAGGAAGCATTTGATTCTATCCTGGATTGCGATGAGGACAAGGCAATGGAAGTATTAAAGGCAGCAGAGGAAGCAGGCATTAACAATGTGGAGCTTTTAACACAGGGATTCAGCGCAGGAATCAAGCATCTTGGTGACTTGTTTGGCAGAGGAGAGGTATTTTTACCTGAGTTGATTTTCGGTGCGGAAGTTATGAAGAAAGTAACCACTGAAATCGAAAGCAAAATGGATGCAGGCGATATTACCAATAAGGGTGTATTTGTAATCGGTACCGTGGAAGGCGACGTTCATGACATCGGCAAAGGAATCGTTGCATCGCTTGTTAAGACCAATGGCTTTGAAGTTCATGATATCGGAAGAGAAGTACCTGCAGAGGTATTTATTGAAAAAGTTAAGGAATTTAACGCAAACTTCCTCGGCAGCAGCGCACTTCTGACTACGACGATGACAGAGCAGAAAAAAATCGAAGACCTGATGGTACAAGCCGGATTAAAAGACAAGGTGAAGACTCTTGTCGGCGGCGCTCCTGTTACAAAGCGCTGGGCAGAAAAGATCGGAGCTGATATGTACTGTGAAGATGCAAGCGATACCGTAAATGCATTGCTTGGCTGGATCGGCGAAAAATAAAATGATTGATTCTGTTCAAGATTAGTATAAGGAGGCAGGTTGTGAGCAAATTTAGGTACGAAGATGACATCTACGGCTATTGTATTCTGCGGAATGACGATTTAGATGCCTTGCATGAAGCCACTTTGGATTTGATGGAGAACTACGGACTTCAGATTCACGGCAAAGAAGCACTTGAAATTTTAAGTGCTGCAGGCTGTGATGTGGATAGAAGCATTGACAGAGTGAGATTTCCCAGAAACCTGGTCAATGACAGCATCGAGTCCTGTCCGGAAGAATTCACCCTTTGTGGCCGAGATCCAAAGAACGATACCGTTGTAGGCGGTAAGAAAGTTGCGTTTAAGAACTTTGGCACCGGCGTTCGGATGATCGACCCCTATACCGGTGAAGTGAGAGATTCTACCAAGGAGGATTTGGGTAATGTGGCGAGATTCTGTGATGCCATGGATACCGTGGATGTATTCTCCATCGCGGTTGCCGCGGGAGATGTAAACCAGAAGGTTAAGTGTCTTCATGAAGCGGAAATCGTCTTTCACAATTTAACAAAAAACTTTGCCCATGATTTGGAAGGGATCAAAAACACCCAACGGTTTATCGATATGGCAGCCGCCATTCAAGGCGGCTATGACAAGCTGAGAGAACGTCCGATCATTGCCATGGGCGCTTGCCCCAACAGTCCGCTGGAGATCAACGAAAACGAATCGGATATCATCATCCTGTCCGCAAGACACGGATTGCCGATTGATATCCTGTCCATGGGACTTTGTGGAGGAACGACTCCGGCAACCAGTGCTGGAACTCTGGTGGTTACCAATGCAGAAATTTTAGGCGGCATTGTATTATCCCAGATTATCAATAATGGAAATCCGATTCTTTACGGAACCTCAACGACGATCATGGACATGACCACAGCTACATCGCCTGTAGGTGCGCCGGAGCATGCAATGTGCGGCTCTGCAGTAGGCCAGATCGGCCATTACTACGGTATTCCTACCAATGTAGGCGGTACTTAGGGGGACAGTAAATTAATCGATGCCCAGATCGGGCACGAAAAGACAATGACAGCCATGTTACCGGCGCTTACCGGAAGTAATATCATTTACGGAATGGGAATGCTGGAAATGGGTATGACAATGAGCTACGAGCAGCTCCTGATTGACCAGGAAATCGTCCGCATGATACGAAGAGTACTGCAGGGCATTCCGGTGAACAAGGATACCATTGCTTTAGACGTAATCCAGAAGGTAGGGCCTGCTGGAAATTACCTGAGCGAACGTCACACCTTGAAGTACATGAGACAGGAATTGTCAACCACCAAGCTCATCAACAGAAGAATGAGAGATCACTGGATGAACGAGGGCAGCAAGGACATGGCCGAACGAGCAAGAGAACAGGCCATCGAGATCCTTGAAAGTTATAAACCGATCCCGCTTCCTGAGGAAGCAGCCAAAAAAATCCGCGCCATCGTAGAAGAGGGCGAAGCGGAAGCGGCGGAAACGGACGAATAATTGAAGTATCATAAAACGAATTAAGAAAGGACGTGCGTTATGGGAGACAAGAAAAAATACTTCACGCGTATGGGTGACGGCTCCATTGTCT
>JAQUYZ010000322.1 GCA_028691625.1 Eubacteriales bacterium | reverse complement strand
CATCCAGTCCTGCAACTGCGGCATCCTTGATGTTCTCTTCCCGGGTTACAATTTTGACCTTCCTCGTAATCATGGTTCTATAAAGAGGATACCAGATGCAGCCTGCCCATAATTCCCTCTCCCGCTTAAAGAATGCCTTCAATACTTTTTGATTGTTTTCATCGTTTGCCGGCATAAACTCAGCCATTAAGTCCATCAGTGCAAATCCTGGCCAGGAATGATATCCGGGACACGGTGATGTCATGATGATGGTAGCGCCTTCTTTTGTAAGCGGTTCACAGTTGACAATCCCCCAGTTTGTGTGGAAGAAAATATGGTTTGTCGGCGCGGTGGAGCCGGTTATGACAATATCCGCCTTTTCAAGAGAGCTGAGATCGAAAACATAAATGCCATCATAAAACTTTACGGCTGCTTTGTGAGAATCCACCGGGTCACCCGCATTGACGAAAATCACATCAAACTGATTGCTGACAATCACATTGATGCCCATATCGATTCCCGCTATTTTCAATGCTTCATACTTATCCTGCTGCATTTTACAGTCGTTGTTCCCCGGCTTACAGTCAGGCGTAAGCGCCATGACGTGGTTTGTTTCGATTGTTTCGTTGCCCGATACGCCGGGAATCACCATGCCGGATCCGCCGTATCCCCACAAGGTTGCCTGGGTCGTACTGATGGTGATCACAGAATCCGCTTCCACAACTTCTTTCAGCACAAACAAGGGGGTCCCTGCCGATGTCGTTCCCAAGAAGCTGTAGTTTTCCGGCTTGCTGACGTCATTGCAGTAGACCGGGATACCCATATCAACGACTTCTGTTCCCACACGTGCTCTGATTTCCTCAGGCGACAATGCAGGTACTTTTCCGCAGGCGATCACAACAGAGACCTTTGAGCCTGCCGCGACCGCTTTTTTCAAAAGCGGAAGCAGAATCTCCGCTGCCGGAGCAGAACGGAACTGATTCTCGGTAACAAAGACCACTTTCTTATCCTTGCCGATCAGCTCGGAGAAAGGCTTGCCATTCACAGGAGAAGAAACCGCTTTTAGAACTTCTGCTTTCAGATCTGCTAACGGACCCGGTTCCTTTGGAATAAAAGCTTTTAACAGATTTTTTTCGGGGATGTCGATTTCCAGATTTACTCCGGTTTCCTCGGCTGTTTCAAATGGAATTTTGAATAGACTCATGTTTTTTACCTCCTTTTTTGACTTTTCAGAACTTTTAAAGCTCTGTCTTATATTTCTTATGACTTAATTCATAAGCAACATCAATGATCATATCCTCCTGGCCGCCTACGGTTTTTCTTCTTCCCATTTCGATCAGGATATCTCTGGTATCCACTCCAAACCGGTCAGACGCCCTGATCGCATGGAGCAAAAAGCTTCCGTACACGCCCGCATAGCCAATTGATAAGGAATTTTTGTCAATGATCTGCGGCCGTTTCATTTTCGGAGCAACGATCTCGTCAGCCACATCCATGATCTTATATAAATCAATCCCGGTTTCATAGCCTGCCTTATTCAAAACAGCGGTAAGCACCTCGATCTGCGCGTTTCCGGCACCGGCTCCCAGTCCTTTGCAGGTGCCGTCAACAATATCCGCACCGGCCTCTATCGCCGTCAGCGTATTTCCGATGGCCATCCCCAAATTGTTATGAGAATGATGCCCTACCTTTATCCTCAGCGCCTTTTTTAACGCGGTGATCCGATCCTTTACTCCCTGCGGGGTCAGGGCCCCTGCTGAATCCGTGACATAGGCTGCATCCGCTCCATAGCTTTCGAATAATTTTGCCTGCTCGACAACTTTCTCCACATCCGCCATATGAGACATCATCAAAAACCCGATCGCCTCCATGCCCATTTCTTTTGCCAGCCGGAAGTATTCTTCTCCTACATCCGCTTCTGTGACATGGGTTGCAATCCGCACCACATTCGCCCCGCACTTTGCGGCAACAGACAGGTCCTTGCTTGTACCGATACCCGGCAGCAGCAGCACACTCAGCTTTGCTCTTTTTAAGACCTGCGAAACCGCTTCGATATATTCCTGATCGGCAGCAGCGGCATATCCGTACTGGATGGAGGATCCGCCCAAACCATCGCCGTGCCCGATTTCAATCGTGTCTACTCCTGCCTCGTCCAGGCCTTTTGCGATTTGAACCATATCGTCGGGTGTAAATTGATGACTTACTGCATGCATCCCGTCTCTCAGTGTGGTATCGACCACTCTTATCTTGTTCACTCTTACTGTTCTCCTTTTAAACTATTGCAAAGCTTTTCCGCGATTTTTTCTCCAACCGCCTTGGCCGCAGAAGTCATGATATCCAGATTCCCGGAATACTTTGGTAAATAATGTCCTGCTCCCTCCACCTCGATGAGCGTTGTCACCTTATTCCCGTCAAAGAGAGGGCCTGCTTTCAGATGGTAGCCCGGGACATACTGCTGTATTCTTCCGACCATATCATGAACCGCCTGCGTGATCTTTTCTTCATCCGGATTCTTCACTTCCGTATAAATGGTGTCCCGCATCATAATGGGCGGTTCCGCAGGATTCAGGATAATGATGGCCTTTGACCGGTCTGCACCGCCAACCACTCTCAGTCCCCTGGCTGTCGTAATCGTAAATTCGTCAATGCTTTGACGGGTTCCCCGCCCTGCACTTTTACTTGCAATGGTAGCGACGATTTCAGCATAGCTGACATCCGCCACGCTGTTAATGGCTGCCACAATTGGAATTGTCGCCTGCCCTCCACAGGTAACCATGTTGATGTTCACAGAATCTATTTTGGCACCGATATTTACAGCCGGGACCACATAGGGTCCGACAGCCGCCGGGGTCAGGTCTACCGCAATAATTCCGTTTTCTTTCAGTACCGTCGCGATCGTACAATGTGCCTTTGCACTTGTTGCATCAAAGACAATTTTAATTTCTTTGTTTTCCAGAATTGCATCAACCCCGTCATACGATGTTTGATATCCAAGCTCCCGGGCCATCTGCAATCCTTTTGAATTCGGATCTCTGCCGACCATCGTAACCACCTCTATGACCTCACTGCCTTTCAGCTTAAGCATAAGGTCAAGACCAATGTTCCCCGGTCCGATGATTGCAGCTTTTATCTTTTCACTCATTCCTGCTTCTCCTCTATCTGTTATCACTGCATTGCCTATTGATTGAATACGGCACTTACGGACCCCAACTGGCTGAAGGTCGCTGTAAACACATCCCCGTTCCGGAACGGAACTGCCTTTGTAAGTGCTCCCGACAGGATGATCTCACCCGGCTTTAATGAAATATCATACTCGGCCAGCTTATTTGCCAGCCACGCCACCGCCATGGCCGGATGTCCCAGCACCGCAGCTCCG
>JAQUYZ010000321.1 GCA_028691625.1 Eubacteriales bacterium | reverse complement strand
GGAGAAGTTCGAAATGCCGAAACGCCCTCGATAAGAGGATTGGAACTATCCACAAGCACCCGGTCCAAGGACATGGTAAAAAAGCTGAATACGTATATGCTTTCCGGCGTAGGGGAATTCTGGGTGGTGGACCCCAAACAGAAAACGATCATAATTCATGTCTTTAAGGACTTGCAAATCGACGGATTTCATATTTATAAAAATGATGAAGCTGCAGTGTCCCTGGCTTTTGAGGGACTTGTCGCTTCCCTGACTGAGGTGTTTCTGTAGTATGTGGAGGTTCGCTAGATGAGATTGATTACTGCCATCATCCTTTGCGGATATCTCTGCTGTTTACTGGTTGGATGTAACAGCAGCAATGATCATCCAGATCCCGGACCCTCTGAAGTGAATACGATTGAAAACCATTTCGTATCGCTTATTAACGCAGATGGTCGGACAATTTCAGAGCGTTTTCATGTTCCCCAGGGATTTACGAGGCAGGTATCCGAAGAGGGATCCTTTGCATGCTATCTGCAGAACCTTCCTTTAAAGCCGGATGGCACAAAAGTAAAATACTATGATGGCAGAGAAAAAACGAGAGACGTTTATTTGGCTGTGGTTGATCTCAGTTTGGGAGAGAGGGACTTGCAGCAGTGCGCCGATGCGGTTATACGTTTAAGAGCAGAATATTTATATGCCGGAGAGCGTTTTGATGAAATCAGTTTTAACTTCGTAAGCGGTTTTCATGCGGCCTATTCGAAATGGGCGGATGGCTTCGGTATCTCTGTGAATGGCAATAACGTTTCATGGATCGAGAACAGCAATAATAATCATTCTTATGAAAGTTTTCAAAGATATCTTGACATCGTTTATGCTTATGCCTCCACCTTCTCTTTGGAAAACCAATTAGCTGCGAAGTCGATTTCAGATTTGGCAATAGGCGATGTATTGATACAGGGCGGTTCTCCGGGACATTGTGTCATCGTTGTCGACATGGCTTGGAATGATGATACCCGAGAAAAAGTCTTTATGTTGGCTCAAAGCTATATGCCCGCACAAGACATTCAGATTTTAAAGGGAGACGGCGAAGGTTCTCCGTGGTTTTCTGCAGAAATAGAAGGTGTTCTGAAAACACCTGAATGGACCTTTGAGGTTTCCGATCTGAAAACATGGGAAAGGTAAGTAGTTGAGTTTTGTATCGAGCAAATGAAAATAATCTGAGTCCTGTTGAGAAAGGTAGGCATACGTTCAATGGAAAGTATAAGTATATTTGATGAAAATGTGGACATTTATGAGGAATGGTTCCATAAAAATAATTTCATTCTGGAGACGGAAGTAAATGCAATAAGACAACTTCTTCCGAATTTTAACTACGGGATAGAAATCGGCACCGGAACAGGCATATTTGCATCGGAACTTGGAATAAAAGATGGAATAGAGCCGTCTTTGGAAATGGGGAAAAGAGCGACTAAAAAAGGCATACATGTGATCAATGCCAATGCGGAGCTGCTGCCGATCGCCGATTGCACTTATCAAATTGCCCTGATGGTAACCGTCGATTGTTTTCTTACCGATGTCCTGCAGGCATTCAAGGAAGTGCATAGAATTCTTAAGGAGGATGGTTATTTTATCATAGCCTTTATTGATAGGGAGACATTGCTTGGGCAGATGTATGATCAAAGAAAGAATTCAGATCAGTTCTACAAGAATGCCAATTTTCGCTCAGCGGCCGAGATGACTTCTCTGTTGAGAGACGCTGGATTTGAAATTACTGACCGGCGGCAGACAATCTTTTCGTTTGACAATACGCTTCAGGAAATTAAAGCTGGCAACGGAGAAGGTGTTTTTGCTGTGATTAAGGTGAAAAAGTGTGAATCGGTATAATGTTTTTGTGCATAAAAAATAGAAAAGCACCCGGGCTTGACTGAGGGAGTATACCAGAGGTCAGGGATCCGGGTGCTTTTCCTATGCGTTTCAATTTGGGTGAATATTGAATGCTAAATTTCAAGTCCTTCATTCAAATGGGAGCAGGTGGTTGCGATGGCATTCATTGCTGCTGCATTGATCGGATACGCGATCGGCGATGCCGAGATCAGCGGATGGGTTGCGACCTGGAACGTGTTCAGCTCCGTTGCTGTTATTCCCTTTTGGATTGCCAGACTCAGTATATTGATCATCTCTCCGACGGAATCTCCTCCGGAAATCTGTGCTCCTAAAATGATACCGGAACACTTGGAGAACATCAGCTTAATGTTGGTTTTCTGCATTCCGGGCAGTGATCCGGGATGACGATCCATCGTTGTGAATTCGCCGATCATGATACTGAAACCCTCCTGGTTTGCCCTTGCTTCTGTAATTCCTGCAGCTGCATATGTTCTTCCGAATACCTTGGTTGAGAAAGCGCTGATGGTTCCTTTATTTGCGCGGACGAGCCGCAGATGGAACGCATTGCAGCCTGCGATCTTTGCTTCCATGGCAGCGGTAGAAGCCAGCAATACCGGAACATCCTTGCCGGTAAAGAAGCATTTCTTTTCCGCGCAGTCGCCTACGGCAAAAATGCTGGGATCACTTGCTCTTGTGTATTGATCGACAATGATGGCGCCTTTTGCATTTAACTCCAGTCCGGCTGCTTCGGCCAAAGAACCATTTGGCTTCACGCCGAGGCCGAGGATTACCAGATCTGCCTTGATTTGCTCTCCGTTATCCAGGTCGATCGATTCCACCTTGCCTGTACCGTTGATTTTTGTGACCTTTGTATTTGTCAGAAGCCGAATTCCGTTTTCTTTCATTGCGTTTTCAATCTCATCTGTATATTTTTTGTCAAATGCCTGCCAGAGACACGCTTCTGCCAGCTCAATGAGAGTCACATTTTTGCCAAGCAATCGGATTTGCTCAGCAAATTCAACACCGATAAAGCCTCCTCCGACTACGGCAACGTTTTCCGCAGCTTGCACTTTTTCAAGCACACGATTGAGATAAACTTGGTCTTTTATAACCGGAATCACGTTATCAAGTTCATGACCGGGAATGAAATTCGGAATGATAGGAAGTGATCCCGTTGCAAGGATTAATTTCTTATATTCGTATGTCTCTCCGCTCTCCGTTTCCACTGATTTTGCCTTTCGGTCAATTGATGTGACCTGATCGACAGCCAGATGAATATTGGCATCCAATAAAATTGCGTCCGGTATTACATTTTTGTCCGTGCTGTGCAAGGTCCCGTATATGTATGGAATGCCGCACGGGACCATAACCTTTTCTGTGTTTCTTATCACCGTAATATCAATGTTGCCGTATGCCTTCCTTGCCGTTGTTGCACTTAGAATACCTCCGGCGCTGCCGCCGATTATTAATAAGTCAGTTTTTTTCATGATGGAAATCCTCCTG
>JAQUYZ010000320.1 GCA_028691625.1 Eubacteriales bacterium | reverse complement strand
TCAATTTAAATATAAGAATTGCTTCTTTGTCCATTTTAACATATTCTAATTGTACGATACAATTTGTGCTTTTACATTATCAATTTGCCCTGACTTACTATCATAAACGGCTGATATTCATTTTGTCGTCATTATAGGCAGTATCACAACTTATATAAAACGAGGTGTTCAAAAATGGGTGGTTTTTTCTGGAATTACAATATGGATCACGAGTTTCCTCTTAGTATTCTTGACTTTGTCACGCAGGGGGACAGCGAAAAAATACACTGGCACAGCTATCTGCAAATTGCCTTGTGCACAGGCGGAACCGGCAGGTTTATATTTACCAATAAAGAGTATCCTGTCCAAAAAGGTGATATTTTTATTGTCAGTAATTTTGAAAATCATGTGGCTATCTCTGAGCTCCCCGCCTGTACCGAATATATTTTTGTGATCTTCCTCCCCGAACTGATCGCGGCTCCGGGAAGCAGACATTTTGATTTTGAGTACCTCTACCCTTTCTGGTATAATTCCAAAACCTTTCATAATAAGATAGATCATACCGAGCCTGCTGCAGCAGTTTTAGAAAATAAAATACTGGAATTAAAAGAAACTTGGGATAAGAAAGAAATTGGATACAAGCATAGCCTTGACGCAGATCTGAGAAAAGTGCTGGCACTCTTAATAAAGCATTTTAAAACAAACTACCCTGAATATTATACGATCAATGGACATAGTCATGCTAAAATGCAAACAGCATTGGACTATATCAATAAAAATTTTTCGAAGAACATTACACTGGAAGAGATGGCGGAGCTGTTTCATATAAGCGCATCCAGATTCAGACACCTTTTTAAGGAATCTGTTCATATGGGCTTCAAGGAATATATTACTTTTATCAGGCTTACGGAAGCAAAAAAGCTCTTGCTGACTACCGATCTGAATATCACTGATATCGCCATACAATCCGGCTACACAAATATTCATCAATTTTATAAGGTGTTTTACAAATATGTCTTCCTTTCTCCTGCCGAATACAGGAATCTGCATAAGTCTAAAAATCCGGACGGAGAAGCATGAGGAACCGATATGAAATGAATAAAGAAGATATGTTGTCGCCCTTGTGGCGACATGTGGAAATAGGAATCTTTGATTCCGTCATTTCCACTTTTTTTATAGTTTCCATAAAACAGCCATTACTGATAATATCTATACCGCTTGTGACATTGTATTGATCGATTATAAGTATTACACTTTGAAATAGAATAGGTTAATTAGATCAATTTATTTCTGTTACTTTTTGTTGTGAAACATACCATTACACAAGGAGGATTCAAATGAGTAATTATTCAAATTTATTTAAACCAATCCGTATCGGAACTATAGAGGTGCCAAACCGCATCGTTCACGTACCAACCGATGTCAGCTCCTCAAATGCGGACGGTTCCGTAAGTGAAAGGGATATCCACCACCATAGTGAAATTGCGAAAGGGGGCACAGGCCTCATAATCGTGGGAGCAACCACCCCCGATTCAAAAACCGGAAGGCCCACTGTAACTTGTCTGGTAGCCGATGCTGACAATTATATCCCTGGTTTAACCAGGCTTGCAGCGGCAATGCATCGCTATGGTGCCAAATGTGCAGTACAGCTTCAGCACCCGGGGCGCCAGTGTGCCATCCCGCGTTATAACACAATGTCTACAAATGACATGGTACTTAAACTGCCCTGGTCTGCAGGTCATGAGATCGTCTATGAAAATGCTGAGGAAAAGGGCAAGCCTGTACGAGCGATGGCTACAGAGGAAGTGCTTGAAATGATCGACTTATTCTCTGAAGCAGCTTGGAGAGTCAAGCAGGCAGGTTTTGATGCGGTTGAGCTCCATGCAGCACATGGATATTTGATATCCCAATTTATGAGTCCATATTTAAACCGAAGGATTGACCGTTTTGGAGGAAGTTTTGAAAACAGAATGAGATTCCCTCTGGCAATTATCGATCAGATCCAGAAGAAGTGCGGTAAGGACTTCCCTATTCTTGTACGCTATTCCGTAGATGAATGGGTACCCGGGGGTCGTGAATTGGAAGAGAGCAAGCTTGTTGCACTAGCATTTGAAGAAGCCGGCGTTGCTGCCCTTGATTTGAGCCAATGTGTGCAGGAAAGCCCCGGTGCAGGCTTCGACCCCATGTATTATCCGGAAGGCTGGACAATGTATGCTTCTGAGGAAATCAAAAAGATTGTCAATATTCCGGTAATCAACAGCCATACCTTACGTGATCCCGACCACTGTGAAAAATTACTTGCAGAGGATAAAACAGACATGATCGGCCTGGCCAGGCAGTTGCTGGCAGACCCGTATTGGCCTGTGAAAGCGAAGTATGGAAAGGATAAGGAAATCCGCAAATGTATCTCCTGCCTGACAGGCTGCTGGCAGGAGTCAATGATGGCCAAAAAGGAAATCGGTTGTGCGATCAATCCGGCATGCGGCAATATGGCTTATGCAGACATGAAAAAGACTGAAAAATCTGCGACCGTAGCTGTGGTAGGCGGAGGACCTGCAGGAATGGAAGCTGCAAGAATTGCCACTGTAAGAGGACACAAGGTTACCCTGTTTGAAAAATCAGGAGAACTGGGCGGCGCAATCCTTGGCTGCTGTTTGGTTCCGGGCAAGGAAAAAATGAAATGGTATGCCGATTGGATCAGAAATCAAATCAAAGAATTAGGAGTAGAAGTTAAATTAAGAACCGAACCTGCTGTTGATGAACTGAAAGGCCTTGATCTTGTTTTAAACGCGACCGGTGCAAGTTCCTACATCCCTGAGGTTTTTGGAACTATGGATCAGGTAATCGGATTTGAAGAGGTGATTGCCTGCCCTAAGGTCAAGTGCGAATTTAACCCGGGCGACCGCAAGGTAACCAAGGTTGGTGATCGTGTCCTTGTATGGGGGGATCACTACGCTGCTGCCGATACCGCCGCATATCTTGCATCGATTGGCAAGCAGGTTGCCATTGTAACGGAAAATCATGAGTTTGGATCCTCAGTTGAAGTAATCCATATGTACGTTTTACGCAAGCGCTTCAAGCAGACCGATGCGGAGGCACTTGATTCAAAACCGTTTCAATTCCCGGTTACGGTCATTGAAAACTCTACGTTGTATGAAATCCGGGATGGAGAGGTCGTTGTGGAGGATAAAAACTTTAAGAGAACGACACTCCGGATTGATACGGTTGTCAGCTGCCATACGAGATCAAACGTCACGTTGCTGAATCAGCTGAAAGCTGCTGGAATTAAGGTGGTAAACGCAGGAGACGCAGTCCGGCCCCGTAATTTAAACAGCGCAGTTACAGAAGGAGCTGCTTTCGGGCTCAGTGTTGATGAAAATTTACTGTATAATCCCA
>JAQUYZ010000319.1 GCA_028691625.1 Eubacteriales bacterium | reverse complement strand
GCTTAGACAAAGGCTCCAGCGCCCTGATAAAATTTGAGTCCTGAAACCTCTCGATCTCCTGTAAAACCCCGACTCCCTTCATATGTACATGGGTATCTCCCGTTAAAAGCAAAACAGCAGAGGAATCCACATATGCCGTTCCCATTCCGATTGCAGTATTCAGTGCACCCGGTCCGATGGAAGTAAATACAGCCAGGGGCCTTCCTGAGATACGGTAATACCCGTCTGCGATATGTACTGCTGCCTGTTCGTGTTTCACCTGAAGGTATTTGATCTTATCGTTGTCAGAAGACTTCTTTATTGCGTCAAAAAGGCCAAGACATCCGTGACCGGGTATCCCTATAATATAAGGAACCCCTTCCTTTTCCAAATACTTCAATACAATTTCGCCACCCGTGAGCCTCAAGCTTATCACTCCAATCTCGTTGCATATTGTGCAACATCGTTTCAACTAAATGTTAAAAAAATATATTCATTTCTTTTTACATCGGAATCGAATGTATGAATCGTAATAAATTCGTTTTCCATTTTCATTATATGTTTCCAAAAATCAACTGTCAACGAACAATGGTAACATGGTTGTCTATTATGCAACTAACCAATTTTTACTTAGGAATGCATAGATTTCGGGCAAAAAAAAAGAGACTTCAATCTTTATTGAAGTTTCTTTTTTCAGGCATTTTAAGCAATCATCCGAAGAGTCCGCCTAAAAACCCGCCCTTTCCGTCTCTTTGATTTCCCAGAAACAGGAATATCACGATTAGGATAAGTAACCAGCTGCCTCCAAAACCATTGTTATCACAGCAATCGTCTTTGTCGCCACCGCCAAATATGTTTGATCCGCCGCAGAGCAGAAATACGATGATTATGATGGGTAGCCAGTCTCCTAAGCCCCAATCGTCCGATCGTTCATGACCGATGCAATCATCACTTCTGCAGTTGCATGGATCCTTCTCGTATCTGTCAAATCGATCTTTATCCAGGCATTGTTTCATTTCATCGCCCAACTTATATACACCTCCCATGTTTTTCAATACGAATTCGTATATAATATGAACTGATTTCACATTGTGTGCTATTTTCGTGAATCCTTCCTCTATATATTCTGAACGTCTCTGATTTTTTGCAGCAGCACGCGAATATCCTCCGGAAGCGGAGCCTCCAGCTCCAAAACCTGTTTGGTGACGGGGTGACGAAAGGACAAATATCTCGCATGCAGCGCCTGCCGTTCGATGAGCCAGACGGAAGCCTCTCCATACAACACATCGCCGACGATGGGATGACCGATATGGGACATGTGTACCCTGATCTGATGGGTTCTTCCTGTCTCAAGCACCAGCTCAACCAGCGTATACCCTTTTTCAAACCGTTCCAGTACTTTATAGTGAGTGACAGACGGATACCCGTCTGCAATTACCGTGCGTTTCACCTGATCCTCATGCTCCCTGTCAATCGGCAGATCCACTGTGCCGACCTCTGCTGTTACGATTCCTTTTACGACCGCCACATATTTTTTCATTACGCCGTTTTCACTCATCTGCTTCGACAGATCATCCTGGCAATGGGAATTTTTTGCAATTGCCAATAATCCTGAGGTGTCCATATCCAGCCGGTTGATAAAACGGATCTTAAAGTGCTTTTGATTGTCCAGCATGTACTTCATGATACCGTTTGCCATGGTGTGGCAGGGATGACCTTTTGTGGGATGCACCACATAACCCGGCTGTTTGTTGATAATGAGAAGATCCTCGTCCTCATAGACCACGGAAACCGGGATATTCTCCGGCTCAAAATCGCTTTTCTCCTTTGGCAGATAAACTGTAATTCTGTCGCCCGTTTTCCCCTTTTCATACATTTTCACCGTGACGCCGTTAAGCTGCACAAGATTGTTTACCTTGAGCTTAGTCATCAGTCTTGTGGAAAATCCGAAATTACGTTTTAGGAGCTCCTTTACCGGGAGCTCCATATCTTTTTCCTTTATAATATATTCAAATTTACTCTGATTCATTATTTCGTCCTTTTTTACAGGAATTTGCTCTTGACCTTAGTCCAGAAATCATAATTTTCAAATCGAAGAAGCTTTACAATGGATTCTGAAAACTCCAGATAGATTTCATCTACCGATTCATGGAGGTGTTCCATGCTGTCCTCAACGATCAGCAGACCCTGTCCCCCGGAGTATTCCGGATTGATCCTGATTGACAGATCCGGCGGCAGGATGAGGCTTGAGGTAAAGGAACGGTATGCCGTTGTATTCATTGGTGCAATGGGTGCGACCTGCAGCAAATTCAGCCGCGGATCGACGATGCTGCCTCCCAGAGAATAGTTGTATGCCGTGCTTCCGGCAGGAGTTGATACCAGGATTCCGTCACCGCTGAACCGCTCAATAAAACTCTCGCCGATGGAAATGTTCAGGTGAACCGCACGGGACATTTCTCCTTTGATCAGAATTTCATTCAGCCCTTTGTATTCGAATCGTTCATCACCGCTTGTAACTACAGCTTTCACCGTTTTCAGATGCTGTATTTCATACTTGCCCTGTTTGTATTTAAAAATGAATTCATCCAGTTCGTTTGGATGAAGCTCCTGGAAAAACCCTAGATGTCCCGTATTGATTCCGATAAAGGGAATGTCCGGAAAATTAAATTTGTGAAGTGTTTCCAGGAAGGAACCGTCTCCTCCGATGCAAACGACGAGTTCCGCATTGGGATCAAAATCACGGGGAATGACAAAATCACTTTTCTCCAGCTTTCGTCTCAGCATCTTTTTTGTGTCCTTTGACAAACCGGTATCATTTGCAAATACATTTATGATTCTCATAAGAGCTTGCCTTTCAAAATATTTCCTATGCACCTTCTTATTTTTAATTACTGTACGCTCTCATTTTACACCAGTTTTTCGATTTCCACAATAAGCTTTTCAAAGGCGTCCATCGCCTGAATGATCGGTTCCCGTTTTCCCATATCCACACCGGCGATCTTGAGGAGCTCGATGGGATAATCGCTTTCCCCGGATTTCAGGAATTCAATGTAAGCATCCCTTGCTGACGGTCCTTCGCTTAAAATTTTGGAAGAGATTGCAGCCGCTGCGGAATAACCTGTCGCATATTTGTAAACGTAGAATGCCCTGTAAAAATGCGGGATTCGTGCCCATTCCATCGCGATTTCCGGATCATAGGCTACCTTTTCGCCATAATACTTCTGATTCAGCTTTCCGTACTCCTCACTGAGCCACTCCGCAGTGAGCACCTCTCCGTTTTCAACCGCTTCATGCGTCAGCTTCTCAAATTCTGCGAACATGGTCTGACGGAACAGTGTCGTCCGGAACTCTTCAATATAAAGGTTCAGCAGGTATTTCTTCTCCTGCGGATCTTTGCTTTTATTCAAA
>JAQUYZ010000318.1 GCA_028691625.1 Eubacteriales bacterium | reverse complement strand
AATTTCATATTATGAACATTTTCGGTTCGTAATCATCATAGAATAGAAGAGAGGTGAAAAAAATGAAAAAGGCAAAAAAACTGGAAATCGGGAGTACCATCGGTGTGATCTCGCCTTCGAGCCCGTCTGAAAAAAAGAGCGAGGTGGTAAGGGGTGTTGAGACCTTGGAAGGACTGGGATACAGGGTGGTGCTTTCAAAGAATCTCAATAAATCGAAAGGCTTTGTGGCAGGTACGGAACTAGAGAGAGCAGAAGATATGAATGAGATGTTTCGACGGGATGATGTTGATGCAGTCTTTGTAACACAGGGCGGATACGGTTCGGCGCAGTTGATCCGTCATCTGAATTTTGATCTGATCGCCGGGAATCCAAAGATCTTTACCGGCTTCAGCGATACTACCTCGCTGCATCTTGCGATCATGAAGCTTTCCGGTCTGGTGACGTTTCATGGGCCCGGCATTTCGCGGTTCAACAGCGAGGAGCTGACGGATTACACGAAAGAAGCTTTCTTCAAGGCCATCACTCAGACCGGTCCTGTAGGCGAGATCAAGCTTGCCAATCCTAAAAAGTGGATCAACCGCATCAACCCGGGAGTTTCCGAGGGGATGATCACCGGAGGGAACCTGACTCTGATCTGTGCGACATTGGGAACGCCCTATGAGATCGACACAAAGGGAAAAATTCTTTTCCTGGAAGACCTGGATACGGAGCCGTGGATCTTCGACCATATGCTTTCCCATCTCAGAAACGCAGGAAAGCTCGAGCAGGCGGCGGGTATCGTCATCGGAGAATGTCATAACTGTGTGCCTTTCCTTTACAATCCCGGTTATTATGTCGATACCAGCCTGGAGGATGTCCTGGAATATTATATTAAGCCTCTCTCGGTACCGGCGATTTACGGTCTGCCCATGGGGCACACGGATGATCTGGCCACGATCCCCCTCGGCGTTGCTGCCAGGCTGGATGCGGACAATAAGAAACTGGAGATGCTGGAAGGCGGAGTGATTTAGCGGAACTTTCCGGTGTTGCCTCATCGTGAATGAAAGTTGAAAGAAAGGAAAAAAAGAAAATGAAAAAAAGAATGTTCATTGCATTCCTGCTTGTGTTTGCTTTATGCTTCAGTTTTGCCGGCTGCGGCGGAGGGGCTGCCGAAAGCGGGCTTACAACCTTCCGAATCGGCACCACGACAGACATAGACTCCCTGAATCCTCTGGTTTCTTACATGCAACTGGGAGCAGAAGTGTTTATGCTGGTGTACGACCCGCTTGTACGGTACGACGAAAATTATGAACCCACAGCTTCTCTGGCCGAAAGCTGGACCATCAGCGACGATCAGCTCACTTGGACCTTCAAACTGAAGGAAGGGGTCCTGTGGCATGACGGAGAACCTTTTACCTCGGAGGATGTGAAATATACATATGAGCTGATCCTGGACAGCGGACTGGGATATATGTACAGCAGCTATCCAACCGGAATTACAACGATTGAATGCCCGGACGCAAGCACGGTCGTTATGACAACCGATTCACCGAAGGCAAACATGCTGATGAATACGACTCCGATCCTGCCGAAGCATATCTGGGAAGCAATTCCCGCAGAGGAAATGGAGACCTATCCCAACGACGCGATGATCGGAACCGGTCCTTTCAAGTTTGACTCTTCCAGTGAGGGCGTGCTCAAACTTGTGAAAAACAGTGAGTATTTCGGAACGGCAGCAATCGTTGACGAGTATGTGTTCGTCAGCTACGACAACAGTGATACTCTTGCCCAATCCCTGTCTCTGGGAGAGATTGATGCAGTCATCGGTCTGAATTCGGCACAAAAGGCGCAGGTCGAAAAGGATGGAAACATTGCAGTCATATCCGGATCGGTACCCGGCTTTACACAGATCGGCATTAATTGCTGGGAAGACCCGGCAAGCAAAGGGCATCCGGCCCTGAAGGACAAAGCAATCAGGCAGGCCATGGACTGTGCCATTGACAAACAGAAGCTCATCGATATGGCCTATGGCGGGGAAGGAGAGGTTGGAACCACACTGGTAAATAACGGCGACTTCTGGCACTATGAGCCGGGTCAGGAATTCAGAGGCTATGATGTGGTAAAAGGCAACTTCCTTCTGGACGCCGCAGGATATGTGGATGTTGACGGAGACGGAATCAGAGAGGATAAAGCGGGAGGGAAAATGCAATTCAAGCTGATCTCTATCGGTGATAATACGGAAGAAGTCAAAGCCGGACAGATGATTACAGCCGACTGCCGGGAAATAGGGATCGATATTAAAACTGAAACTATGGATGACGGAGCATTGTATGACCTGATCATCGCAGGCAGCTACGACATGTTTATCTGGGGCTGGGGTGCAGACGTCGATCCGACTGTGATCATGCAGCTGCTGACCACCGACCAGATCGGAGCCAACAATGAACCCGGCTTCTCCAATGCCGAATATGACAGACTTTTCTATGAACAGCAGAAGATCATGGATAAAACGGAAAGACAGAATATGGTCTTCATAGTGCAGAAGATCGCATATGAAGAAGCTCCCTATATCATTCTCGTCTATGACAGAAACATTCAGGCGATCAGAAAGGATAAATGGACCAACTTCAAACAGATTCCCGATAACGGAGGATTCTTCTACAATATGACCTTTGACAATTACATGAAGATTTCCCCTGTCGAATAACGGATATCATCAGGCCGAAAGAGGTTTTTTATGAATAAAAGAATCCTATTAAAAAAAGCGGGATATGCGTTGATCACAATCTTTATCGTATTGGTGTTCAACTACTTCCTGTTTCGGATCCTGCCCGGTGATCCGCTGGCAATGATGCTCCGCAACCCGAGGGCGACGCCGGAAATGATCGAGGCCGCAAAACAGCTTTTCGGTCTTGATCAGCCATGGTATACTCAGTTTTTCACCTATGTGAGAAACATGCTGACCGGAGATTACGGCACCTCCTTCTTCTATAAGCAGCCGGTATCAAGCGTGATGGCGGCCAGGATCATGCCGACCCTGATCATGGTCGGGCTGGCTGAGATCCTGGCGATTCTGATCGGAATCGTGCTTGGTGTGATGGCGGCCTGGAAAAGAGGTACCAAGCTTGATGTGGGGATACTGGGCTTATCTCTTGTCACCTATTCGATGCCGACGTTCTGGCTGGGAATGATTATGGTCGTGATTTTCAGCGTCAATCTTCATCTGCTGCCAACCAGCGGAATAGTAACGCCGGGAGCAACCTATGCCAGCACCTTTGCGTTTCTGGCGGACTATGGACGTCACCTGATCCTGCCTGCATTCACACTGAGCGTCTGTCTGGTCGGGGAATATGCGTTAACCATGAGAAATACCCTCACCGATGTACTTTCGGAGGATTATATCACTACGGCAAAGGCGAAAGG
>JAQUYZ010000317.1 GCA_028691625.1 Eubacteriales bacterium | reverse complement strand
CCGTCCCCGTATGGGCACGCTCGAAGTATCCCGGTTTTCCGTTCTTCAACGCACCTGTAAAGGAGCCCGGTGCATAACCGAAAAGTTCAGATTCAAATAACGTTTCCGGAATTGAAACACAGTTGACTTTTATAAATGGACACTTTGCTCTGGGACTGGCTTCATGAATCCCTCTGGAGAACATATCCTTCCCCACTCCGCTTTCTCCCGTAAGCAAAACGGTCGAACTGCTTCGTGCGATGAACATCGCTTCTTTTTTTATTTTTTTGAATTCCGGATTGCTTGTGATAATCCGGTTAAATCTGCCGCAATCTCCGCCACGTTTTTCCAGTTCGGCCCGGTAGTATTGTACCTGCTGTTTTAAATAGAACCATTTTCTGGCGATTTCCTCTGTAACCGTATTGTCATTCAGGTAAACGGTGCTTACAACACCGGTAATCTCCGCGTCTTCCTGAACGCCCTTTTTAAACGGGATATGGGACACGATGCATTTTTTCCCGTCGATATCACAGGCTTCCACTGCCGCAGCACCGGATCCGGCTGTATTGGCCGGGCTGCTCGTTTGGAGCAGAGTCTGTATCGGCTTTCCGATAATCTGTTCCGATTTCCGGGAAACCAGCTTGCATGCCCTCTCGTTTACATATTTAATGCTGCCGGCGAAGTCGGAGACAAACACTCCGTCTGAAGAAGCGCTGAGCACTCCATCAATGGTTGTCTGAAGTGCTTTAACGATTTCCAGTTCTTCCGCGATTTTCTCCATATCTGAGATGTCGAGAAATGCAAAGCTGGAACCGATTTTTTCTCCGTTTTCAAAGATCGGTACCTGGTTGATAATAACGGGAAGTGACTTCACCGTTGCTCTTAATCCAATCTGCAGCTGCTCTGAAAGCGTAATTTCCGGAATAATTTCCTTCAGATTTTTTCCTTTCACTTCAGAAAAGCACAGTTGAAACATTTTTTCCGCGGCGGGATTTACCCTCATTATGTACCCTTCTCTGTCAACGATGATAATCCCTTCATAATTGACTCTGAATAAGGACTCCAGCAGAGCCGAGGATGCCGTGATCACATTCAGGCTTTCCCGCAGATATTCAGCCGTCCCGATCATACCAACCACTTGATTGGATCGATCAAGGACAACCACGTTGTCAACCTGGCTTTTCGTTACCCTCATGACCAGTGAATATTCATCATAGGTCCGGTCAACGGATACAAAAACAGGATGATCAGCTATGTAAGGCGCACACCGGGCATCCAGACCGGCCCCTTCCAGTAAGGCCTTAAACAGTCTTTTTTTCGGGAACACACCGATCAGGTTTTCATTTTCATCAACGACAGGAAGGGTATTAATCTTGTATTCCTGATAGTACTCAATCACTGTTCTTAAGGTATCTTCCGGATGCAGCACCTTAAAGTTCTTATTCATCATCTGTTCAACGGTTAGCCATGTAGTCGGATTCAAAGAATTGGAACTGTCCATATTCATCCTTCCTTATCCAAGAGTATTGCTATGTTCAGAATAATACGTTGTTTGCTATGTTCAGTATAATAAATACGTTATTTGCTATGTTCAGTATAAAAGGAAATACCCGCTTCGTCAAGAAGCACAAAGAGGCTGACTTGAGCATGGGTCAGCCTCTTTTTTCATCTTACAGGCATCTGATGGTGATTCCAGATCTCTCCTTGCCAATAAGGACCTTTGCATTAAAATATAAGATGCCTGTAAGAATGGTACCGAATCCCCCCCGAATGATCAGCCCTTGATTACGCGCGGGGTAAGCATTTGATGAACTGCGCAAATGGATTCCGGATTCTGATAATAGGACCCGACGAAGGCCTTGCAGTAGTTTCTCAGGTTCGGAAGATTGACGACCTCATCAACAAAGCCTTTTTTTGCGCAGAAAGCCGGTCTGGATTTGTCATTATACTGCTGAATGATTTCGTTCATCTTGGCGATGGTACTCTCCAACGGCTTTCCGTCCTCCTGGTCTTTCACCAGCCGGCGTGCATAGGATGCCGCGGCAGCGGTTTCTCCATGCATTACATAGATTTCTGTAGCAGCGGTGCCAAGGGTAAAGGCATTGTTGTTGTTCGCCTGCGGGCCGCCCAGTACATAATGCGCTGCCGCAGTGCCTTTTCTCAAGACGATGGTCATCATGGGATTATCCGACTGTTCGATGGAATAAATCAGCGCCATTCCAAGACCCAGCATCTCCGCTTGTTCTGCCGTATCGCCCACATCGATTCCGGTCGTATCCTGCACCCAGATCAGAGGAATGCGGTCACGCCCGCACAGAGTGACGAATTCATTCATTTTAATGAGTCCTTCCCGATACAGCTTCCCTCCGATTCCTTCATATTCGGCATATTTCGGATAACCGGCGCCAAGTCCCCCCTGATTGTTGGCGATAAAACCGCACAGGAAGCCGTCAACCTTCGCCAGTCCACAGTACATTTCCGGTCCGTAATCCGGTCTGAACTCCATATGCTCACTGTTGTCGAACAGTCTTGCCAGAACCTCATGCATGGAATACACCCGTTTTGGATTCAGCGGGATCAGACTATAGAGGTCCTCCGGGGAATATTTCGGCTCCGCAGGCTCTGCCACTCTGAAAAATTGAGGATCATACGCGGGCAACGTACTCATATAGTGTTTAATATCATCAAGGACCTCCTCTTCCGTATCACAGACGTCTCTAATAAATCCTGTTCCATTGTGATGGATTTCTACCCGGCCTGGAGGTGTTGCTTTGAATTTCCTTGTTGCTTCGATCAGAGCTTCGGCAACCTCGTCATCGATATATCCTTTCGGTGCCATTCCGCTGACGATACCGGCACCTCCGACCGCCATATTGCATTTTTTATGCCCGATTAAAACAGTCGGGCTGATGGAGTGATATCCACCGCCGGCCGGATTGGTTCCGTAAATACCGACGATAATAGGAACCCCCAGCTTTTGCAGCTCCGCATGTCTGAAAAACGGAGTGCCGCTGCCTCTTCGATTCGGATAAAGCCTTTCCTGCTCCATCAGCTTAGCCCCGCTGCAGTTCAGCACCCAGACCAAAGGCAGATGAAGTCTCTTTGCAATATCTGTGACGCGCAGCACATTGTCTGCCTGTCCGGAAAGCCATGCACCTGCCATTACTTTATTGTTTGATGCAATAATAATCGCCCATTTGCCGTTGATTTTTCCCAGTCCGTCAATGACCCCGGTATTGCCTTCTTCATTGTCCAGCGGGTCATAAATCGTATGCAGCGGACACCAGGTGCCCGGATCCACAAGATATTCCAGACGCTGCCATGCCGTCCATTCTCCCTTTTCGTTCATCACATCCGTTGATTTGCCATTGTTTTTTACACGCTCAACTTCCTTTGCAATGATGGCTTCCTGCTCCTGCAATTCC
>JAQUYZ010000316.1 GCA_028691625.1 Eubacteriales bacterium | reverse complement strand
GAATGGATGAAGAGCAGCCCGAACAGAGGAATCAGCAGGGTCAGATAGAAGGATACATAGTTGATATTGTATACGGTTTGATAGATTTCTTTATTTTGGAACGTAAAGTTCAATTGGTCAAGCTGATTCCAGAACCAGCTTGGTGTGATCAGTTGTTTCCCCATCGTCGTCCGGAAAAAATCGTGATCCAGGGCCTGGGTCAGTCCAAGCAGGCCCAGCAGAGCACTGGTCGCAGCAATCGGGTAAACGACCCATTTTACGTCCCGCTCGGTACGAATGGTATTAATGATATAAAACAGCAGTACCATATAGCCGAGGAGAGGAAGGGTTCCTTCGAACCGGTCGTTGTAGCCATACAGCGCGAATTCTTTATACTCAGAAAAAACATAGGATAACAGCACAAATACCACATAGATGAGCATGGGGATGTATGCAAAGCTTTTTCTGACGGAAAATGTCTGGGCAAACAAACGGTACGCCAGTAAGACAATAACGAAAATGGCGGTAAGAAGAATTGCGGTCATTTTGTAATAACTGAAAAAGTCCATCAACTGAGTCTGGCCGCCGCTCCAGAAAAACTGATCCATCGGCCGTTCATAGACAGCCATCCGGGTTATTAAAATAATAAATGCGCTGAAAAAGGCGATGGGAAGCAGCTGAAACCAATGGCTGCTTTCCTCTATTTTGGGTGCCTCGCTCATATGATAAAGATAACCGGGCATTTTATTTTTCTCGTAGTCTTTTGATTCTTTCGAATTTTTCTTTGGCTCTCTGGGCATGTGAATTCCTCCGTATATAGAAATATATGTAAGACTTAATAATAGCGATATTATTATATCCCATGTCTGCAATGGCATCAAGGATTATTCATGAATATTTCGCGAAAGCATTGACCGAACCTCCTTTGTCGTTTATATTAGTATTGTATTGGTAAATGATACTAGCCGACAGTATCAAAAAGGGGGATTAGATATGAAAAGGGTAGTAGTTTTCTTATTTATATTTGTTGTTTTTCTTTCATGTTCTTTCGGAGCTTATGCAGATGATCCAAGAGGTTTAGCCTCCCCGAAACAGGAAAAAATACTGATTAGTATAAAACCGGACATCACAATCGAACTGGATGGAGTGAAGCAAAAATTCAAGGATGCCAACGGCAGAACTGTTTATCCGGTGATTTATTCCGGATCAACCTATTTGCCCGTCAGGGCCATCTCGGGACTTTTAAATAAATCAATCGAGTGGGACAGCTCCAGCAAGACGGTCTTTATCGGAAAGACCCTCTCGGATCCCAGCGGCACCGGATCTATCCGGGACAGTCGGCTGTCTTCAGGGCAAAGCTATGCGGGAGCAGGCATTGCGAAGCCGGAATATGTATCGGCATACGTAAAGCCGGATATCCTGATCATGTATGATTTTGTACCCCAGTCCTTTTCAGATGCCAACAACAGAAGGGTTTATCCGATTATTTACAACGGAACGACCTATCTGCCGGTACGCGGCATTTCTGACATGATGGATATGACGATCAGTTGGGATGCAATTGTTAAAAAAGTCTGCATCGAGGGCTGCGATCCTCCGGAGGAAGAGCTTCCGGAAACTGAAAGTATGGCAGAGGACGAGGAACCCAGCCTTGTTTTGAAAACTCTGAGGGGTATCTTTGAAAAGGAAGAGCTGCTATATTATGAAGCATCCTCGAAAACGATGGGCCTGAAAAGCGCTTCCTCATTGGAAGAGAAGCAGCAGATTGCCGCAAAGATCAGCGAAAACCTAAAGACGGCCCAAGGCCTCACCCTGGAAATGGCAGCAATGGACACCTCGTCATATACGGAAAAGGAAAAGACTGCTTTCGACCGGACAAAAGCCTTTATTGAGAGCACGGAGTACTACATCTTAATTCTCGAAAATATAGCATATCTGGCCGCCCAGGACTCCGACTATTCCATGCTTGCGGAAACCTTCCTGTATTTTGCGATGGAATCCCAGACGAAGATGGAGGAAGCAAGAACGGAAATTCAGGAATTGAAATGAAAAAATTGGAAAAGAGAAAATGCAATTCAAGTCAATAGGAAAGGGTATCATCGCCGATTATGGCAAGTGATACCCTTTTTCTTCTCAGTCGCTGTATTAAGTCTCGGCTTGCAGTTTATTGGAAGGAGGCGGGTTCCATCCCGACGCCGCTGCTTAAGTCATATTCATTCACTGCAAGGTTGTATTTTAACAGTGCCTTTGAATAAGCAAGCTGTGCGTTGTAATATCCGAGCTGCGCTTCCTCAACATCGGTCAGTGTTGCCATTCCGGAGTCATACTGAAGCTGGACCAGACGAACGGTCTCCTTTGAATTTTCAACGGACTTCTTTCCGGTCTGAACCTTGGAATACTCCTCGTTCATTGCCATATACTTGGTCCTGACATCGGATTCTATCGCAAGGGGCTCATTTTTGTATGCTGTTTCAGCCAGTAAGATCTTCATTTGCGCGCCCAGGTAGGCAGAGGAGGTTTTAGGATATGCCTTGTAGGTGTTGGCGCCTAATTTTGCCATTTCCAGCCGGTAGGAAGTCTCGGCGATGGAGTTGCGGTTTTTTAATGCTGAATCGATGGAATCCTTCAAGGGCTTGGTTGAAAGAGGTACTTCCTTAATGGTGTCGGTCAACGCGACATTCTGCATCAAGTTATAACCCATAAACTGGTTGAAAGCCATTTTCATAGTATTCAGCGCGTTGGTCGCTGCGATGTATCAGTCCTTCGCTTCGTTCACTAAAACCTCGGCCTTCAGGACATCGTTTTTGGACACGGTTCCCAGTTTGAATTTCAGCTGGGTATTGGACAGAAGCTTTTCTTTCAATGCCAGATTGTTCTTTGCGATCTGAGCCTGGTTTTCAAACTCCAACAGAGAGTAATAATTGCTTAGGGTATCTGTTTTAAGCTTGTTCAGCTCCGACTCGTAATTCTTTGGCCCCTGTGCGGTCGCATATGCCTTGGCTTTCCTTGCCATTTCTTTATTACTGGCATCATAGGTGATCGCCGGATTCGTAGAAGAGGCGTAATCTCTTGCCTTATTTAGATCCTGAATATTCTCCGCATAGCCCTGGGCGATATTGTTTGCATTCTGCTTGTTCAGTTCAGCTATCTTTACCCCTGTGCTGTCTGAAAGCATCTTCTTATATGCATTGTCCAAAGAAAGCTTGACCGGAGTGCCTGTGAAGGTCATATCGGGTACGATCGTTGCGGCTGCCCCTGAAGCCGTTACCGCCGGGGCGGTGGTTGTGTCCGCAGCGGCGGCGGTTGTCTTTGCCGGCTCTGCTGCAAACGCTGCAGTAATTCCGCTTAGTATTAATAATAATACTAAGCTTGTACATAAAAATTTTTTCATTGAATCTCAAATCCTTTCTTTTGTTGATTGTTTCACA
>JAQUYZ010000315.1 GCA_028691625.1 Eubacteriales bacterium | reverse complement strand
AGCACTTTCGCATAGAGTGGCAGGGTTGCCATTAACACGTAATGACCGGTATAGGAAAGAATGCTTACGGCCAGCATGAAGTTGTAAGGTCTTGTGAAAATTTTGTCTTGTTTGGATTCCGTACTTGTAATCATAAAATGATCCTTCCTTTAAGCTGGAATAAAAACAGCTATGTTGTATATTACATAGCTGTTTCGGATCACCCGGCCGCTTGAGGAGATCGAGTTATATGTAATCGTTGCGTATTGCGGCATCCTATTCTATCATCAAACTTGGCAGGAAGGTTGCAATTTGAGGGAAGGCAACTAAAACAACGGCGGCAGCCATTAAGGCGAACCAGAATGGCAGCGTCCCTCGGAAAACTGTCTCCAGTTTGATCTTGGTCAGACCGGATGTAACAATCGCAACAATTCCCACCGGAGGCGTCAGGAATCCAATCAGGATCATCAGAATGGTGATGATACCATACCAGATTCCGCTATAACCCGCCGCAATGACAAGAGGATAAAAGAGACTTGTGAAAATAATCAAGGCCGCCATTGCGTCCATAAAAAAACCTGAAACAAAGAAGATTGCAAAGATTGCAGCCATTAGTAACACCGGTGGAAGATCCACTAAGTACACCTGCAAAAAAGCAGGAATACGGCTTACTGAAATAAAATTGCCAAAGGTTACTCCTCCTACGATGAAGATCATCAGCATACCTGTAACTCTTGCAGTACCTACGAGGGATTCCTTCAAGCCTTGTAAAGAGCAGCGTTTTGTTGCCAAACTGATTGCCAATGCAAGAAAAGCGCCGAATGCGCCGCCCTCTGTGGCCGTAAAGAGGCCAAAGAGGATTCCCCCCATGGATAAAATGAATATAACGGGAACCGGCCAAACCTTCTTCATTGCTTCTGCCATTTCCCGGCTGTCAACAGTGACTG
Source organism: Eubacteriales bacterium (assembly GCA_028691625.1). Taxonomy (GTDB): domain Bacteria; phylum Bacillota; class Clostridia; order Peptostreptococcales; family Anaerovoracaceae; genus Anoxybacterium. The sequence goes on along the minus strand of JAQUYZ010000315.1, from coordinate 2,498 downwards.
TTGTCGGGGCAAGCTCCGGTTTTACCCTTACCATGATAGCTACAGTGACCATCATAAATAAAGCTGTCATTAATCCGGGGATTATGCCTGCGATCAGGAGTTGACCAATGGATTCCTCAGTCAACATACCATAGATTACAAGATTTGAGCTGGGCGGAATCAGTATTCCTAAGGTGCTTCCTGAGGCCACGACACCCGCTGCAAGCGAATCATGATAATTATTTTTTTTCATGGCAGGGACGGCTACGGGAGCAATTGTTGCCGTTGTCGCAATTACGGAACCTGAAACAGATGCAAATGCAGCACAGGTACCAACGGTTGCCATGGCCAGCCCGCCTCGAAACCGCCCCAGAATGGAATTAAAGGCTGAGAAAAGATCATGTCCAAGACCTGTGTGACCAAGCAGCATCCCCATAAAGGTGAACATTGGTATCACGCTGAGGGTATAGTTGTTTATATTATTAAACGGATCACTTCCCAGCTTCACCAAAGCTGCCTGAGGGCTAACGATGGCTCCGTATCCGATCGCTCCGGTCAGAAACAGACTGAACCCGATGGGAACCTTCAGGAATACAAAAACAAATAATAATATTATGCCTAAAACTCCAATCGTTTCGGGACTTAAATCAAACATCGGTTCCATCTCCTTTTAAATCACGCATCGATTTCATCAAATCCAAAATGAATCCGAGAATCAGTACGATCATCCCGACAGCGGCTGCGTATATAAATGGCTGTAGTGGGATGTGAAGAACAGGGGTAACCTGATTTGTGCCATTCATTCGTAAGGCGAATTCTATAGTCTGTTTCACAACCACAGTGAACAAGCCGATACACAGGATACTGATTCCGAAGTCCGATATCGCTTTTGCTTTTGGTTTCATTCGGTCATAAAACATCGTTACTCCGACATTTTCACCTTCGATTTGAGCTAATCCCATCGCTAAAAAGCTGATCACTACCAAGCCCAGACTGGAAAGTTCATAAACACCCGGTACGGAAGAGCTGAATAATCGTCTGCCGATGATATCCCACATTGTCATGGCCATTAATGCAAAAATGCATATCCCGCTGACGAGGGCAGAAAAATGAATTATCTTTTTCATATTTTTTTCAGATTTACTCATTGTTTTCCTCCGAAGCCATAATCGACAGCGTACAACCGAATGCCGGCTGCACGCTATTGATTATGTAAATTCATAAATTAATGCTGCTCTGCAAACTGCAGTGCTTTTTCAAAAGTTGCAGTACCGGGCAAGCCTTTGGCATCCATGTCGGCCAGCCATTTTTCCTTTAAAGGATCCACTACATCATGGAATTTTGCTTTTTCTTCATCGGAAAGGCTTATAATCTTGATATTCGTCTCTTTCGCGACATCCATGCCGGCTGCAGATTCTCTATCATATTGAGCACCTATTTTTTCCGGGAATTCCGCTAAGAGATCTTCTATTATCTTCTGATCCTCAGCAGATACTTTTGCCCACGAATCTTTATTCATGACATAAATCATCGGGTTCATGTAAACGTCCAGATCAATCACATTATCCGTTACTTCCGCCAGTTTAAACGATATTAAGGCAGAAGGGGACATAAGGCTTCCGTCTACAATGTTACGATCCATCGCATCATAGAGATCACTTACCGGAAGAGATAATTCTGTAGCGCCTAAAGCACGAAACACATCATTATAGAGCAAGCCGGGCGATCTGAGCTTCAAACCGGCAAGTCCTTCTATCGTGGAAACCTCTTTATTGATCAGTATTTTTGCCACATCAGTACCACCGACCCAAAGCAGCTTCATATCCTTAAAATCATTTTCCTGCAAGTCCTGCTTCAAATCAGCAGCGACAAGGTTTCCCTGCAATGAATTTTTAAACATAAACGGAAACTCAAGAATCGAGGTTAAAGGAAATCTACCGGGGGTATAAGCCGCAAGAGTAATTCCCATGTCTAATGAGCTGCTGACTACCTGATCGACTGTAGTTGACGGGGCACCAAGTTCATTGTTTGGATAAATTTGAATTTCTACTCTGCCTTCGGTCTGCTCGAAAACTGCTTCTGAGAATGGAACCAGTACATTCGTGTGCAATGGATGCTGGTTTGATAAAAAGTGAGACATATTAAACGTAACAGGTTCCGCTGCTTCTCCGGAAGTCTCTTCACTGCCGGATGAACATCCGGATAATACTGATAGCACCAATAAAAACGTCAAGAAAATATTAAATATCTTTAATTTTTTTCTCATAACGAATTTCCTCCTTAATTTATAACAGAGAATAATAAACAATAATTGTCACGTCACCCCCTCTTGCTTGATGATCTTAAAATCGGAGACTTTTCTAGATTTTAATCCAGCTTATTCTCCAACCGCTCAGAAAAAGATTGACCAGATCATTTCACCGAACGCATTTCGCCGAACAATATTCTGTGAATGTAGTATATAATATTTTTTTTGTAAAGTCAATAGCAGTTATTATTATGTATGAGCATATTCAATC
>JAQUYZ010000314.1 GCA_028691625.1 Eubacteriales bacterium | reverse complement strand
GCTTGATTTGTGTAAAGTCAGACAGCTGGTCCGCAATTGTTTTTTTAATTTGATAGCCATGCTGAGGCCCGAACCTTTGCAGCAGGCCCAAAATATACAGTGGTATTATCGGAATCATCCCTTTCAAAATTTGTTTAGTCAGTACTGATTATTATTATACTCAGTACTGACTAAATGTCAAGCCGCTTTAAAAAAATAAATTTACTGAGGAATGAAATTGGTTCAAGACAATTCATTCCCATAGTTGAGCCGGATTGTGCTATAATAAAAAAAATTGATAAAAGAAAGGAAAACGTTTATGTTAAATAAAATGTACCCGGAGATTGTATTGATCAGGGAGGGAAAAGAACAATAACATCTTTTGTCCCTCCAAAGAATCGATTGGAATACAATTTGCATCGCAAATTGGGCGCGCTGATTATGGAGGATAACAATGGAATATAACAATTTAATGAAATATGGACTTTCTGAACGGTTTGTACAGGAAGCGACACTCTATGACGGACTGTTTCCGGCAAGAGTGACAGAACAGCACCGTGATCTGTATAAGGTGGTCAGTGAAGAGCGAATGCTTCAGGCAGGCGTATCCGGAAACTTTATTTATCGTGCAAATGACAATTCGGATTTTCCCGCGGTCGGTGACTGGGTGATGATCGACAGATTGGATGACAGTGCAGGAAATGCAGTGATTCATCAGATCCTGAGGCGGAAAAGCGTCTTTGAGAGAAGAGCGGCAGGAACGGCGAACACTATTCAAATCGTCGCAGCGAACATTGATATCATCTTCATCTGCATGTCTTTGAATGATGACTTTAATGTACGCCGGATTGAGCGCTATCTTTCCATCGCATGGAACAGTATGGCGACGCCGGTCATCGTGCTGACGAAGGCTGATTTATGCAACAATTTGGATTTGCGTCTTCTGGAGTTGGCGAAGGTCAGTGTGGGAACCGATGTGGTCGTCTGTTCCAGTATGGAAGAGGATGGATACAAGGAGGTTCTCTCCTTTGTCAAGCCTGGAAAGACCATCGCATTTATCGGGTCCTCCGGAGTCGGAAAATCAACGTTGATCAACCGGCTCATCGGAAGTGATGTCATGGTGACAAAGGAGATTCGGGAAGATGATGATAAGGGACGTCATGCTACGACCCATCGTCAGCTGATTCTTCTGCCGAACGGCGGGATCGTGATCGATACCCCGGGCATGCGGGAGCTGCAGCTTGACTCAGCCAACCTGTCCAGAGCTTTTGAGGATATCGGAGCGCTGGCTGAACAATGCAGATATAAAGACTGCTCCCACACCACGGAGCCGGGATGTGCGGTCAGGAAGGCGATCGAAGAAGGAGATCTTCCAGAGGAACGCTTGGAAAACTTTCAAAAGCTGCAGAAGGAAATGAGTTATGAAGGACTCAACTCCCGCCAGCTCGAACAGAAAAAGATAGAGAACATGTTCGGCAGCAAGGGTGAAATGAAGCAGGTCATGCGACAGGCGAAAGAAAAGAATAAAAGATAAGATAAAAGCAGCAGGATGAGATTCAACTAAGATTCAACCTGCTGCTTTTTTATCGATTTCATTGCGAAGGGTTGCCGGGATTCAGTGCTCGTGGGTATGCTGATGATGGATTTCCGGCATATGGGTGTGGGTATGTTCCAGTGGTTCATGGGTATGCTCGTGGCTGTGCTCTCCTGCGATTTCAACCTCGTGATGATGGGTGTGGTGTCCGTCGCCATGGGAATGGCGGTGTTCATGGGTTTCTTCGAGATGAATATGCGGGTGTTTATGCTTTTCAGAGATCGCAAAATAGGTTCCGGTGAGCATAATCGCCAAAGCGGTCAGGAACGATCCGGTTATGGTATCCCGAAGCAGGATCCAGGAAATCAGAACACCGATGAAGGGCGCCGCAGCATAATAGATGCTTGTCCTGGCGGCGCCAAGCTCCCGCTGTGCCGAGACATAAAAGAAGATGCTGAGACCATAGGAGACAAAACCCAGCAGCAGTGCAAGCAAGATGTACGGCAGTCTGCCGTCAACCCCGTTTACCCCGAGGGAAATCAAAAGGGCGCCGGTTCCCGACCCAAACCCTTTTATGATTACGATTTGAAGCGGATCCTTCAGGGACAGCATTCTGGTGCAGTTGTTTTCGATTCCCCAGCACAGGCAGGCTGCAAGGATGAAGGTCGAACCGATAGAAAGTGAAAGGTTTCGAAAGTCTTCAACAGACAGGACGATGCTGGAAACTGTAATGAGAAGAATCGCCAGCCACATTCTCTTGTCGAGGGGTTCCCTGAAAAAGATCATCGCCACAGTCGCGGTTGCCACGATTTCGAAGTTATTCAATAGAGAGGCAGTGGAAGCAGTTGTCATGGTCAATCCTGCCATGAGAAGGATCGGCGCCGCGATATCAAGCAGTACCATTGCTGCTATGTACGGCATCTCTTTTTTTGTCATCTTCGCTTCCGCCGGTGGTTCTCTTCGAAGGATTCCGGCCATTCTGACAAGCAGCATTCCAAAACCGGCTCCGAGATACAGAAGGGCTGCCATGAAGGTCGGAGATAAATCGGCAAGCAGCAGCTTGGAAACAGGGGCGCTCAGACCGAAAAGTGCCGCGGCAAGAACGGCTGATAAAACCGCTTTTGCAGCTCTGTCAGGATGGTTTGCTGTAATATTTCCGTGCTGAGATTTCATTCCGTGCCTCCGTCTTTTTCTTTCTTTGTGAATCCGGTACCAACGAAGCGATACCTTTTACTATTATGGTATTGCGGATATATATTTGTCAATGAAATCAGGAAACATCCCATTGACGAAAAAGGGGTTAGGTGATAAACTGACAGCGACAACTAAATAATCAACAGGTGCCCACCTGTTTGCAGGTGGGATAATAGGGAAGTTGGGTGAAAAACCCACGCGGGACCGCCGCTGTAAAAGAAGAGTCGTATCTGAGACGCCACTGTGTAAACGGGAAGGCAGATAACGATGTTGACGCTTGAGCCAGAAAACCTGCCTGATGATTGACCGATACCGGACGCTTGATTGAAGCAGTCCGTGCTATTACACAATCCTACGGACGAAGGGAAGGTGTAGTAAAAGGAAACGAATTTCGTTTCTTTTATTATGCCTCTTCCGGCAGGGACCGGGAGCAGGCAGTTTTATTTTTTGGAGGTTTATATGAAAAAAAATAAAAGAATCATTTTCACAGTATTCCTGGCCGCCGCCTTGATTTTCGGCTCTGCCGGAACAGCAAGTGCAATGCATATCATGGAGGGCTTTCTGCCTTTGAAGTATTGTCTGATCTGGGGGGCGGTTTGCATCCCCTTCCTGGTATTGGGTGTTTCCTCCATTCGAAAGATCGTGGAAAACAACCGTAAAACGCTTTTAATTCTTGTTATGGTAGGTGCTTACGCATTTGTGCTGTCCGCACTGAAGATTCCGTCAGTGACCGGGAGCAGTTCTCAT
>JAQUYZ010000313.1 GCA_028691625.1 Eubacteriales bacterium | reverse complement strand
GATCAAAGGCTATGCTGATGGAACATTTAAACCGGATCAGTATGTTACCCGAGCTGAATTTGTAACTTTTGTGAACGGCATGCTGAACCGTAAAGTGAATGCGGAAGGCATTCTAAGTAATGCAAAGCAGTTTAAAGATCTCGAAAAAGGCATGTGGTACTATGAAGACATAATGGAAGCAACGAATAGTCACCACTATGAAATGTCAACGGATCAAATAGAAAAATGGACCGATATTTACGTTCCTGTTGATAAAAAGTAGTGGTGGAATAGCAAGAACTGAAACCGGAGGGAATCAACCATCCGGTGTGGAGAAAAAAACATGATAGTTTTAAGTCGGTCTGCGATCTCTCTCGCAGGCCGACTTACTTTTGTTTAGAGTAAAAAATCCGGATTCTTATTGTATCTTGCCGGATAAGCTCAGACCGAAAAAGTCCTTTTGAACAGCAGCGTTTTTCAAAGCAGACTGACAGAACAGCTCCGTTAATTCCTCAGCAGTATAGGCTGCATTCAGCGATGTGAGAAAACCAGGACGAATCTCTTTGGGTTTCGTTGAAAAATAAACCAGCCATTTGAGCATCGGGCTCACATCCCGACGCATGTCGCTGATGCAGAAAAGTCCTCCGGGTTTTAAAACTCTGGCTATTTCGTTAAAAACACGAACCGGATTTTCCCATTCATGCAGCGACCCGTTGGAGAAAACAGCATCAAAGGTTTTGTCCTGAAACGGCATTTCCATACAATTTCCTTCAACATAGGAGACCCTTTCTGTAAGCCCATAGTCTTGTGCATTTTTCTCTGCGGTGCGAATCATTGCGGGGCTGATTTCACAGCCGGTCAGTGTTGCTTCTGGTACTCCCTTGAGCCATTCCAAACCTACATATCCGGGACCTGGGCCGATTTCCAGCACATTGCCGCTGCAAATGCCAGCTTTTATAAAACTGTCAACATTGTTCCAACCTTTATCGCGCATGGTTCTGGCAAATTTGTCAAAGACCTCGACAGTAATTTCATTCTGGATTCCTTCGTCGGTTTCCGCTTTTCTTTGTCTTATCATGATAGTTCCTCCTGTTTTAATAGTATATTTAACGCTTCTGACGCCCAGTCCCGCTCTGACTGATAGTGCCGCTCATGATGGCTGAATATGATTTCAGCCGATAATCGCATCTCTTCAGGAACAAATTTCAGTGTTTCTCTTTTATGCTCCTTAAGCTGAATCATTGTATGATCCAGTTCTTCAATATATGTTTTCAGATGACCGGTGATCTCTTTCTTTTCCAGGTGTTCCGAAAAATAAAAAACACTATCGAAGGGAAAAACAGGACGGTATTCAAATGATAGCATACGTTCCAGTGATGTTTGAAACGCTTCAATCCCTTTCTCCGTGACAGAATAGACCTTTTTTTCCGGTCTGCTGCCCGGTTTTTCATTGCCGGCCAGAAGCAAGCCGCCGGACTCCAATTTTTCTAGATGGTAATAAATTGTAGGAAGCTTGATTTGTGTAAAATCAGACAGTTGGTCCACAATTGTTTTTTTAATTTGATAGCCATGCTGAGGGCCGAACCTTTGCAGCAGACCCAAAATATACAGTGGTATTATCGGAATCATCCCTTTCAAAATTTGTTTAGTCAGTACTGATTATTATTATACTCAGTACTGACTAAATGTCAAGCCGCTTTGTAAAAATTTGCATGTTGTAGGAACTTGGGATTGACAAAAGGGTATTTGTTTCTGTACAATTAAATAAATATGTGTGTATAAGAAATACATGTGAGCGGATAAAAGCTGCCGGACATTATAAATTCTGACTGATTCGTTGAATACAAGAAATCTATAGTATAAGTAATATTTAGCAGGAAGCTATTATGAGTCTGGAAAGCACTCTTTGAGTGTTTTCTTTTTTTTGTTGTTGTAAGGAAGGTAAAATGAATATTGAAGAAATCAAGCCAAGATGGAACTTAAGAGAAAATAACAAGCAGGCAAGCATTGACATGTGGGATTCCATGGCACAGAGCTTTCACGAGCAGAGTTCTCCGACCTTTGATGAAAACGGGTTCTTGCAGCTGCTTCTATCTGAAAATATGCTGGATCCTGAAACCGGGGTACTTGATGTAGGCTGCGGCACAGGGAGTTATGCCTGTGCGATTGCCGGCAAGTGTGAAAAGGTGACCGGAGTGGATTTGTCCTCGAAAATGATTGATTTCGCAGTTCAAAAAGCAAAGAAGCAAGCCGTCAATAACGTTGAATTTTATTGTATGGACTGGCATCAGACTGATTTAAAAGAGAACGGATTCGAAAAAAGCTTCGACCTTGTAATTGCGCATATGACTCCTGCTGTACAGAGCGCGGATACTTTTCTGAAGCTTTCCCAAGCGAGCAGGGGATGGTGCGTGCTGTCGAAGCCAACCCGACGAACCGATCCGGTCTCAGATGAGGTGAAAAGACTTGTTGGCATTGCAGAAAAAAGAGAAAGCAGCGATACGGATATTCTGTATGCCTTTGAACTTCTGTGGCTGCAAGGCTTGCAGCCACAGTTCAGATATGAAAGGCAGCATTGGAATATGGAAAAAACGATAGACCAAGCCTGCCTGCTCTATATTAACCGGGTGAAAACCTATCGTGATATCACAACGGAGGAAGAGGAGCGAATAAAGTCATACCTGAGATCCATCGCGCAGAACGGGATGGTACGGGAAGAAGTTGACACGACAATTACAACGATGTATTGGCAGGTTTGAACTGGAGGAAGGAAAATGAATAAGATTAAATGGAATCGACTAATTGGCATAGTTCTGACAACTGTATTACTTCTGAGCGGATGTGGATCGGAAGCAAAGGAGTCTCTCCCTGAAGTTGCGAAGGATGCCGCAGAATCCCGGACAATAACTGACGTATATGGGAGGCAGATCGAGCTTCCTGAAAAAATAGAAACGATTGCTGCAATCGGCGGTGCCGCTCGGATCCTTACCTATGCGGGATGTGCGGACAAATTGATAGGGGTTACAGATATGGATAAGGAAAATATGTCTGCAATGCCGTATTCCGTGATCAATGCCGAGCACTTCGCGTCTCTGGTATCGGTTGGAAGCGGCGGAAGCAACGATACCTGTTATATCGAAGAACTCGTTACCCTTGCACCGGATGTCATTTTTGCTCTGATGGATGAAGGCACGATCAACAATGTTGCCGATAAGACCGGAATTCCAACCATAGGCATCTATCCGGATAGCATGTTTGACGAAAGTTTGTATTCGGCACTGGGGCTGATCGGTGAGGATATGGGTACGGAAGCACATTGTACTCAGGTAATTGACTATATCAAAGGGTGCAGGGAGGACCTGGACAGTCGGACAAAAGACATTCCGGATGATCAAAAACCTTCCGTATATACCAGAGCGGTCAGCTTTCGCGGAGCCCACGCCTTTGAAGGGACCTACGCTGACTATCCGCCGTTTACTGTGATCCAT
>JAQUYZ010000312.1 GCA_028691625.1 Eubacteriales bacterium | reverse complement strand
GAGCAGGGCAGAGAATGGGCTGCGGAAACGAATCCGAATTCCATAAAAACGGTGATCGTACCCTATGTCTCAGCCTACGGATATACCGAAATGCTGGCGAATAAGATCGCCGAGGGAATACAGGCCTATGCGGAGATCGATGTCAGATTATACGATATGATATATGCGGAAAAGGAAAAAGTCATTGAGGAGTTGTACTGGGCGGACGGAATTCTGTTCGGTACGCCGACTATGGTGGGGGAAGCGCTGAAACCGATCTGGGATCTGGCTGTTTCCATTACCGCAAAAACTCACGGCAAGAAAATTGCATCCGCCTTCGGTTCCTACGGCTGGAGCGGCGAAGGCGTGCCCCATATCATGGAAAGGCTGAAGCAGTTGAACATGAAGCTGTATGGCGAAGGACTCAGAATCCGTTTTAAACCAAACGAAGCTCAGCTTCAGGAGGCCTTTGAATTCGGCTATGGCTTCGGTGCTTCTGTGGATGCAGGCAAGATCATGGAAAATGTAAAACCGATGGCAGCGCAGGCGGTGAGAAAGTGGAAGTGCCTCGTTTGCGGTCATATCGCTGAAGGCGATGCACCGCCTGACTCCTGCCCTGTCTGCGGTGTCGGCCCGGATCAGTTTGAGGAGATTACCGTCGTTGACAGCGGATTTATATCAGACAAATCGGAGCGTTTTGTTATCATCGGCAACGGAGCTGCCGGAACCACTGCTTGTGAAGAAATCAGAAAGAGAAACAAAAAATGCACAATAGAAATCATTTCAACAGAAAAGGTCATCGGCTATAACCGTCCCATGCTGACGAAAGGAATCCTGTCCGAGGTGGACCCGATCAACTTCTACATGAAGCCTTTCGAATGGTATCAGGAAAACAAGATCACGCTGACGCTGGGAACAACCGTCAAGGAAATCAATAAGGATACAAAGGAGCTCATTCTGGACAACGGAGAAACAAGGACATTCGACAAGCTGATCCTGGCAACAGGCGCAGACCCCTTTATTCCGCCGATCAAGGGAGCGGATCAGGAGGGCGTGTACGCAATCCGTTCTCTGGAAGGCGTCAACAAGCTGCAGGAATACCTGAGGCAAGTGAACAGGGCTGTGATCATCGGCGGCGGAATCCTGGGTCTGGAAGCCGCATGGGAACTGAAACGGGCAGGCAAGGATGTTACGGTCATCGAGCTCTCCCCAAGCATTATGAACAAGCAGCTGGATGACAGAGGCTCTGCGCTGCTGAAAGCAGCTGCGGAAAAATCCGGAATCCGCGTGATTACCAATACGCAAATCGAAGAAATATACGGTGACGGAAAAGCGACGGGCGTCAAGCTGACGGACGGAGTTTTTGCGAACGGAGAACTGGTCATCCTGTCAACGGGTGTTCGCCAGAACATCGGACTTGCAAAAGAGATCGGCATAGAGACAGGGCGCTCCATCAAGGTTAATGAAAAAATGGAGACCAGCGTGAAAGATATCTATGCCTGCGGCGACTGTGCGGAATATAACGGTGTAAACTATGCAATCTGGGGTCAGGCTGTCGAAATGGGCAAGGCAGCAGGGATCAACGCAGTCGGAGACGAATATCAATATGAGGCATTTATCCCTTCCAATGCATTCAGCGGCATGGGTACCTCCCTGTTTGCGGTGGGCGACAACGGAAAGGATCCGGAGAAGGTATACAAAACCTTTGAGGTATTTGACGGCGCAAAGAATACCTACGAGAAGCTGTATTTTGTAAACAACAGATTCTGCGGCGGCATTCTAATGGGCGACGTTTCGAAATCGGCGAGACTTCTGGAAGGGTATAAAAATCAGGATCCAATCACCAAATTCCTCTAAATCATTCACAAGGAGGACCGAACCGGTCCTCCTTGATTTTACCGTGAATTTCTATTAATCCCGTCCTTTCGATGAATCCATCCAATTTCAAAAACAAAGGAGAAATGCTCTGGCATGATAGCAGATATGATGATGAAGGCCTCAAAAAACAAACAAAGCAAAAAATTGGTTGTTGCTTTGGCAGTATGCTTTATAATACTGATCGCAGCGGAGCTTTTATTCGCACGAAGTGTAAACTCTGATTTTTCTCAATTGATGCAGGAACAGAGGAAAAATTCTGTCAGCAAGATGACCCAGCTTGCCAATAATTCCATCAAGCCAATTCTGGATGAGCTGCATACCGGCGCCATTGACAAAGATGCGGCCAGAGTGAAGATCGTGGAGCTTGTACGCAATATGACTTATGAGGATGAATATGGTGACAATTATATCTTTATGAGCACCTACGACGGCAGCATGCTGGTTCAGCCTTTTGAGCCGCAGAAGGAGGGTTCGGACCAATGGAATTTACAGGATTCCTATGGGAAATATATCATTCGTGATTTGATTCAGGCAGCAAAGGAAAAGCCGGAGGGCTCTTTTGTCTCGTATCACTATTACCTGCCCAAGGAGGAAAGGATCGAAGAAAAACTGTCCTATGTGATCGGGATCCCCGAGATCGGGGCGTATATCGGCACCGGAATGTACATGGAAAGCAGTTATAAAGACCTTCAAAAAGCGCTGGAGTTCCAGCGGTTTGGATTTATACTCATATCAGTCCTTATTTTGGGATTTGCCGCGTTTTACATCGGTACCTTGATTCGGACAAATCGGTATCTATCGAGAGAAATAAAGGAACGCGAGTATGCGGAAAGCAACATCAGAACTGTGTTTGACTCGATTCACGATGCCGTTATGATTCATGATCAAAGTGGTAAAATGATCCTCGCAAACCTGAGCGCAGCGGCCTTATACGGAATTCCGGAAGATCAAATAACGAAGTACAGCATACAGGATTTTTCTTACGAAGAATATGATGTGGAGGATAAATTAAGTCAATCCGAATTCCTGGAGAATGACTCGCTTCTCTTTGAATGGAAAGGCAAGTGCCCTCTGGACGGTACTGTATTTGATGCGGAGGTTGCCTTGCGGAAAAGCAAATGGTCCGGGGAGGAAGTCATCGTAGCGGTCGTACGGGATATCAGTGAACGCAGAAAGCATGAAGAGGAGATCCGGCATTTGGCATATTACGATTATCTGACATCTCTTCACAACCGGGTGTTCATCATGAATGAACTAAAGCAGGAGCTTGAGAAATGCAAAGTGCGGGAGAACACAGGGTCGATTCTGTTTATTGACTTGGATGACTTTAAAAAGGTCAATGACAATTTCGGTCACTTTTTCGGAGACGAGGTTTTGAAGATCCTGGCGGATCAGCTTAGAAAGATAAAGACGAAGCGGTTTTTGCCTGCCCGCATCGGCGGAGACGAATTTGTAGTTTTATGTTATGGAGCCGATCTCACGGAAACGATGAGAACAGCGGATCAGGTACTGACTGTTTTCCGGAACCCCATCACCCTGCACGATCATATCATAAATTTCTCATGCAGCATGGGCATTGCGCTCTATCCGAAGGATGGGATCACCGTTGAAGACATT
>JAQUYZ010000311.1 GCA_028691625.1 Eubacteriales bacterium | reverse complement strand
GAAGCGAAAAACTTCTACTACGTCTCCGGCGATCCGTCAAAGACCGAGGATCCTTCGAAGAGAGCGGATGAAGCACTCATCGATTATCTGAAGAATGACGACAGCAGGCAATTGCTGCATATTACCTATGGCTATGTTTTGGAGGACTCTGCTCTGAAAAAAGAGCTGTATCAAACTCTGGAAGAGAATGAGGACCACTTTACAAGACGATTGGTCTCCCATATCGGGCGCCATCTGGAACTGATCAAGTTAGCGAGGAAAGAATCATGAGTATAAAAAATGGTCTGCCTGGGCAGATGAAACTATCTGCAACCCTTGCGGCAGAGTTGAATCCGGCCTCTCCCGTCATTATGGCGGGAGATCCGGCGGAAAAAATCGCACAGGCTTCCGGGCTTGGCTATGATTCCATTGAGCTCCACTGGGCCGATCCTGCTCAAATTCCGTTCGCAGTGATCTCTGCCGCATGCAGAGAAAATCAAATGGAAATCTCCGCCTTCGCAACAGGAAGAGCTTATGTACAGGACGGGCTTTCTCTCATTCATGAGGACAGCGATAACCGCACAGCTGCAATTATACGGCTGAAGGATTTTGTCGATGCTGCTTCCCCATACGAGGCTACCGTCATCATTGGATGCATCAGAGGAAATCTTCCCTCTGAAGCTGCCCGCGGGTCTGCCTTGGAAAGACTGGCCCATTCCACACAAATCATTGCCGAATATGCACAGGCCAGAAATGTCGGAATCGTTTTCGAAGCTATCAACCGGTTTGAGAACAATTATCTGAATACGGCACAGGAAACCGCTGCGTTCATTCGTGAAAACAACCTGCCCAACACGAAGATTCTGCTGGATACATTCCACATGAACATAGAGGATGCAGATATGTCCAAGGCCATTCACGACTGCGGAGATCTCCTGGGATATGTTCATATTGCAGATAGCAACCGCCATTTTGCCGGTACCGGCCACATCAATTTTATAGAAATTATTCATGCACTGAAAGCGGTCAACTATCAAGGCTGCATCAGCGCAGAATGTCTGCCTCTGCCGGATTCCGAGGCTGCATTGTCAGGCTGGATTCGGGGAGTAAAATATGCATTTCAGGAGGGATACGATGGAAAAAGTTAAATTAGGAATTATCGGTTTAGGAAGACTCGGCCGTGAGCATGCGGCGAATATCAATTATAATATTATCAACGCAGAACTGGCTGCCGTCTGCAGTGCGATACCGGAGGAAGTTGAAAGCGTAATGAAGGAAATGAATCCGGGCTACGGCACCACCGATTACATGGAACTGTTCCACGATAAAAATCTGGACGGAGTCGTGATCGCATCCAATTCTGCATATCACTGCAAGATGATCTGTGATGCCGCAAATGCGGGTGTTAAGAACATTTACTGTGAAAAGCCGCTGGGAATGACCCTTGAGGAAATCGATCTGATCAAGGAAACGGTTGAGAAGAACAACGTTCAGATTTTCCAGATCGGATATAACAGAAGATTTGACCGTTCCCTGATGACCATGAAACAAAAAATTGAGGAAGGCTTTATCGGAAAGCCGATCCTGATCAAGCTGGCCAATCGCGACCCGGAATGGGACAGAGACTTCCTGCTGAAATTCAGCCCAACCAGCGGCGGTCTGGTATTTGACATGCTGACGCATGATTATGATACGGCAAGATGGCTCATCGAAGCGGATGCGGATACCGTTTACGGCATGGGCGGCGCATTTGGTTACGAAGGACTTGCGGAGCTGAACGATATCGACAACTGCATTATTTCAGTGGCCTTTGACAACGGCGTGATGGGTTACCTTGAAACATCAAGAAACTCAACCTATGGGTACCATGTTGAGATTGAAGTATTCGGAACAAAGGGTTCTCTGAGAATGGGAACAACTCCAAACAGAGACAGAGTGGTTTCCATGAACTGCAACGGTGTTACCACTGAGTGTGTGAAATGGTTTTTCGAATTCTGGGAGCCAACTTTCAAAGCGGAGCTTCAGGATTTTGCAGACTGCATCCAGCAGGGCAGACAGCCCAAGGCGGGACTCATGGACGGCTACAAGGCCGTTAAGTGGGCCTTCGCAGCCAAGGAAGCAGTAGACAAGAGAACGATCGTCAACATGAAATAACCGATTTACGGGCACAGCGCTTTGCGAATTCGCAAAGCGCTGCGTTTTTACCAGCCGATCAGGTTCCAGGTTCCGCTGCCGTCACTGCTTGTCGATTTTCTGATGACCAGTTCGGATTCCAAAGTGATGACGCACCGCAACCTTCCAGGATCCTTCATCCGTTCGTTCAGCAGATGCATTGCCTGATATCCCATATCATATTTCGGAAGATTCACGCTTGACAATGGCGGAGTGATCAGTGTGGATGGAAAGTTGTTATCGATCCCGATCACCGCGATGTCCTCGGGCACCCGATAGCCTTCGTCAAGCAGTGCCCGGATCCCTCCGATTCCCATCTGATCATTTGCCGCAAAAACCGCAGTGAATTTCCTCTCTTTTTTCAGAAGCTCCTTCATGGCATGATACCCGCTGATCGGCGAATAATCCCCCTCCATGATCAGTTCATCCTCCACGGCAAGTCCTGCCTTATGCATGGTCGCCTTGTAACCGTCCAAGCGCAGAGTTCCTATTTGAAACCGTAAAGGCGCAGCGATATGGGCGATTCTTGTGTGTCCCAATGAAATCAGATGATTTACCGCGGTTGAAGCTGCTTTCCGGTTGTCGATTACGACCGCATCTATTCCGGGGTCGAGAACATTTTCCAGCGACACGACCGGAATCTCCTTTTTCCGGTTCCCGTTTTCCAGCAAGGACCGGATGTACTTTCTGTCTGAGATATTTTCTCTGTTGGCATAGGAGGCCAGTATAATCCCATCTGTCCAGGAGTGCTGCAGAAATCTCACATGCTTCTTTTCCTGCTCCACATCTCCATTGGTTTCGAAAACCAATATGGTGTACCCGTATTTGATACCCGCTTCATGGATCCCCTGCAATACCGCGGGGAAATAAACCTGATTGAAGGAAGGCACGATCACACCCACCTGATTGGTTTTATTGCTCTTCAGCCCTCTCCCGACAGGGTTCACCGCATACTGCAGCTCCCCAATGGCTTCCATGACGCGGGACTTCAATTCAGGGCTGACAGGTTTTGTTTCATTCATTACATTGGATACGGTGGAAATTGATACGCCGGCTTTCCTTGCCACTTCTTTGATTCCTGCCATTTCGGCCTCCAATTGTTTCTTCTGGAATTTTCTAACTCTATTTTACACAAAATGATTCCAATGTGCTATTTAAATTTTATTGAAATTCGGTTTGAAATTCAATCTGCAGGTTCTCCCTGCATAATCAGCACCACACGTATAACGTGTGGTTTGCTCAGCCCTAGAAGGGCCTGTTACTAACTAGCGTCTAAAGACGCTTGAATAGGTCTGCCAACCGTAGAACATTCACAGGCTGCCCCTGAAGGGGTG
>JAQUYZ010000310.1 GCA_028691625.1 Eubacteriales bacterium | reverse complement strand
CACTTGATCCTTCAATCCATAATTTTCTTCTATTTGCTGCTCAACTCTCTTAAGGATTTTATTTTTCAAGTCATGTAATGTTTGAATGTCTTTATGCTGCTTAATAAATCTTACCGCGTTTTCATAAGATTTTATGACAACGCCGCTTCCTTTTGTCACCTCAACAATATCCATATCGGACAGAACATTGATTGCCCTTCTGGCTGTTTCGGATGAAACACCGTATTGAATGGCCAAGGCGGATCGCGCATAGACCTTGCCACCGATTTCATAATGCTTATCCACGATTTTCGCTGCGATGTCAACCGCGATCTGCTGATATTTCGGCGGTACAATTTTAATTTTACTATCCATATCTTTCCTTCTTTATTTCCCGTTAAGCTTCATTGTCAGCGAGACCTTTTGCTTATCGTAGTCAATGTTCAGGATTTTAACTTTCACCGTATCTCCCACGCTCACCGCATCCATCGGGTGCTTGATAAATTTGTCGCTGATCTGAGATACATGGACAAGTCCGTCGTTCTTCACACCGATGTCGACAAAGGCACCGAAGTCCACCACGTTTCTTACGGTTCCGGTTAGCTCCATATCGATCTTCAGATCCTCAAAGGTAAGGACGTCGTTCCTGAAAACAACCGCAGGTGCATCCTCACGCGGGTCTCTGGCCGGTTTCTTGATTTCACTGATGATATCCGTCAGCGTCATCACCCCGATTTCGAGGTCTGCCGCCAGCTTTTCGATACTTTTACCCAGATTTCCGCCGGTTTCTTTCTCATCGGGCAGCAGAACTGCCAATGCCGCCAGTCCGCTGCCGGCCGGTTTGGGCTGTTTCTTTTCCGCCGGATACATCTTCAGAATCTTTTCCTCAATCTGTCTGGCTCCCCCTTTGCCGATTTCAGACTTATCGATTTCCAGCTTCTTTAACATGATTTCAGCCGCTGCATAGGATTCCGGGTGAACGGAAGTGCCATCCAGCGGATTCTTTCCTTCTGCGATCCGCATGAAACCCGCACACTGGTTAAAGGTCTTTTCTCCAAGCTTCGCGACTTTTTTCAATTCCTTTCTGTCCTGAAACCTGCCGTTTTCCTCACGGTAGGACACGATATTTTTCGCAATACCCGCATTGACGCCTGCGATATAAGAGAGCAGGGAGGGGGATGCGGTGTTCAGATCCACACCCACTCTGTTTACGCAGTCCTCCACCACATTGGTCAGCGCACTGTCAAGGAGCCCCTGATTGATATCGTGCTGGTACTGCCCCACGCCGATATGTTTCGGTGAGATTTTAACCAGTTCCGCCAGCGGATCCTGCAGCCTTCTGCCGATGGACATCGCGCCTCTTGTGGTTACATCCAGATCGGGATATTCCTCCGATGCGACCTTGGAGGCGGAGTAAACGGACGCGCCCGCTTCATTGACGATGGTATAGCTCACATCGAGCTTGTTCTTCTTTATAAAATTGGCAATAATGGCTTCCGTCTCTCTGGAGGCGGTACCGTTGCCGATGACGATCACGTTGGATTTATATTTTTCAATGAGCTTCTGCAAGGTTTTCTCCGTACCCGTCACATCATTTTTCGGTTCGGTGGGATAAATGGTCGTATACGCCTTCAGCTTGCCGGTCTCGTCCAGCACCGCAACCTTGCAGCCGGTCCTGTAACCCGTATCAATTCTGATAATCCTTGCATTTTTAACAGGAGGCACCATGAGCAGCTTTTCTGTATTTCTTGCAAATACTTTCACCGCTTCTTTTTCGGCGCGCTCGGTCAACAGATTTCTCATTTCCCGTTCGATGGAAGGAGCCATCAGACGCTTATAGGCATCCTCGATGACGCCGTTCAGCAAGCCGGTAAAAATAGATTTCTCATTGTTGATGACGAAGTCCTTCATGTCCTTATGAATTTCTTCAACAGGAGCAGCGACCTTCACCTTCAGCTTCTTTTCCTTTTCTCCCCGGTTGATTGCCAGTACTCTGTGATCCGGTATTTTTGAGATCCCTTCGGAAAAATCATAATAAAGATCATAAACCGTGCTTTCCGACGGATCCTCCGCAGCAGATGAAATCAGGCCCGCTCTTTGCGTCCTGCCCCGCACGATTGCAGTCAGCTCCGGATCGTCGGCGATCATTTCCGCGATGATGTCCATGGCGCCTTGAATTGCCTCAGCTTCATTTGCCACGCCCTTTTCCTCATCCACATACGGTGCAGCCAATTCGTTCAGTACACCGGTTTCCAGTTCCTGCGCCCAGATGATCAGGGCCAGGGGCTCCAGCCCTCTTTCCTTTGCCTTGGATGCTCTCGTCGACTTCTTCTGTCTGAACGGCTTATAGAGGTCTTCCACCCTCTGAAGCACTTCCGCCTTCTGGATTTCCGCCTTTAACTCGTCTGTGATCTTGCCCTGTTCTTCGATGATGCGGATCACTTCTTCCTTGCGCTGCTCCAGATTGCGGAGATACGCCAGCCGTTCATCCAAATCCCGGAGTGTCACATCCGACAATGCTCCCGTCATCTCTTTCCGGTAACGGGCGATAAATGGAATGGTATTGCCGTCATCGATGAGCTGTACAGTATTTTCAACCTGTGACAGCTTTAATTTGAACTCCTGTGCTAATTTTTCAATAATGTTCATATACCCTCCTGTGATAAGGTACAACACGCCTAGGGCAGTGAAATCTGCCCAGGTCATAGAGTCTACAGTAAAGTTTAGTCTTTCATTTTTAATTTTTCATTGATAAAGTAATCTAGATCCCCGTCCATAACCGCATGTACATTGCCCACTTCCGCATTGGTCCTGTGATCCTTGACCAAAGAATAGGGATGGAACACGTAGGAACGGATCTGACTGCCCCAGGTGATCTGACTGTAGTCCCCCTTCAGCTCATCCAGGTTTGCCTTATGCTCTTCTTTGGCAAGCTCCATCAGCTTCGCCATAAGCACCTTCATTGCCGTTTCCTTGTTCTGATGCTGAGACCGCTCATTCTGACAGGATACAACGACATTGGTCGGGATATGTGTGATTCTGATGGCGGAGTCTGTCTTGTTTACATGCTGTCCGCCGGCTCCGCTGGAACGGAAGGTGTCAATCCGTAAGTCCTCCGGATCGATGTCCACCGTAATCGTGTCATCCATCTCCGGAATCACATCGAGAGACGAGAATGAGGTGTGTCTTCTCCCCGAAGAGTCAAAGGGCGATATCCGAACGATTCGGTGGACGCCCTTTTCATTTTTCAGGTAGCCGTAGGCATTTTCCCCCTCAATGAGCAGAGTAGCGCTTTTAATCCCGCCCTCGGTGGCGTCCTGATAATCAAGAATTTTGACCTTATATCCTTTAGCCTCGGACCATCTGGTGTACATGCGAAGAAGCATTTCCGCCCAGTCCTGCGCATCGGTACCACCGGAGCCCGCATGGATGGAAATGATGGCATTATTGCTGTCGTATTCCCCGTTCAACAGCGTCTTGATCCGAAGTGCATCAAACTTTTTCTTGTAGTC
>JAQUYZ010000309.1 GCA_028691625.1 Eubacteriales bacterium | reverse complement strand
TAACGTGCTGAGGCAGTCTCTGCTGCTTACCGCTGTCTTTCCGCTCTTGTCTGTTTACGGTTATCAGACCTACCGTCATTATTTCGGCGGTGACAGTCTTGTGATCCATACACCAAGACCGGAGCTGTCTACAGCTGAAAACATTCTTTATATGTTGAGGGCAAATTCAAAATATACAGAACTGGAAGCTAAGATATTGGATTTAGCGCTGGTTCTCCATGCGGAGCATGGCGGCGGAAACAATTCCACCTTCACGACACATGTTGTTTCTTCCTCCGGAACAGACACCTATTCCGTGGTCGCCGCATCACTGGGATCTCTGAAAGGTCCAAAACACGGAGGCGCGAATATCAAGGTGGTGCAGATGTTTGACGATCTGAAAAGGAATGTGTCTGACTGGACGGATGAAGAGCAAATCACTGCCTATCTAAAGAATCTTCTGCATAAAAAAGCCTTTGATCAGGCGGGACTCATCTATGGGATGGGCCATGCCGTATACTCTCTTTCTGATCCAAGAGCGAATATTTTTAAAAAGTTCGTCGAAAGTCTGTCGGAAGAAAAGGGCAGAATGGAAGAATATAAAATGTATGCCACGGTGGAACGGCTTGCAGCAGAGATCATTACGGAGGAACGTAAAATCTATAAGGGTGTCAGCGCCAATATCGATTTTTACAGCGGCTTTGTTTACAGCATGCTTGATCTCCCTCTTGAGTTGTATACGCCGATTTTTGCCATTGCAAGAATTTCAGGCTGGAGCGCGCACCGGATTGAAGAGCTGATCAATGCGGGGAAAATCATCCGGCCGGCTTATAAGAGTGTTGCCGCAAGAAGAGAGTATGTATCGATACAGAATCGATAATAAAGGTAGCGCTGCCGGGGCTGCGGCAGACTGCCCGAAGGTCATATCCGATGCTGACGCAGGCGGAAACGGTGAATGTGAAGGTATCTTGTAAAATAAGATAAGGGGATGCAGAGGAAAAACCATAACGCCGTAAATTTCAGACAGATCTGTCCCAGGAAATTATAGGAATACCCGGAATAGTCCCATACATCCCATCTCAGCCAAAGGTTGACAACACAGCCAACGGCCAGTTCAATCATTGTAATAATCAATGCTCCGACCAGGGCTTTTTGCCAGATCGGGGCATTTTCATTTTTTGAATTCACATAATATAATACGATTAAAACAAAGCCTCCTGTAGCAACCATTGTCCAGTGTGTAAAGCCGCGAAAAAGGGTCTCCAGCAGCCCGTATCCCGCAGCCCCGATGAAATAAATCAGGGTATATTTCTTCAATCGTTTTGTCAGTGCTCTGCTTTCCATTTCATCTCCTTCATCAATAAAATCTGTTTCAATTTTATTATTTGCACGAGCAGATCGTTTATAGCTGGTAAATAATCAGTATAGATGCAGAATAGACACAGTAATGATAGAATTGACATGGTAAGAAAATTATTGAAATTTTAATTGATTGCAAGTTTTTGCAGTATGTTTGGAGTTGATTCAACCGACATCGCTTGCATAATAAACAGCCGGGATGGTACAATAGAAAAAAACAAACCGGGAGGTACAGTGAATATTTTTATCAGCGGGGGCTGCAAAAACGGAAAATCATATTATGCCCAACGTCTGGCAAAAGAGCAGGCGGCGGAGAATACTCCGCTCTACTATATCGCCACCATGGAGCCTGCAGACGAGGAGGATCAGGCCCGGATCCTGCGTCATCGACAGGAGCGGGATGGATGGGGCTTTACGACATTGGAAAAGAGTGTCGCAATCGAAAGTCTGGAAGCGGATTTTTCCGGAAGCTTTCTTCTGGACAGCGTGACTGCACTTCTGTCAAATGAGATGTTTCGGAAAGACGGTACAGTTGACCGCGGGGCATACCTGAGAGTCGCCGGAGAGTTGGAACGGCTGGCGGACAAAAGCGGAACCATTGTGTTTGTGTCTGACTACATCTGTTCGGATGCCATGAAATACGATGAGCTGACAGAGCTGTACCGGAAAGGTCTTGCCTGGATCGACCGCGCCCTGGCGAAAAAATGTGATACGGTGATCGAAGTATCTTATGGGAATATCCAATTGTTAAAAGGAGAAATTTCAATTTGAAATATATACAGGCGTTTTTCATGTCGTTGGGCATGTTTTCATCCATTCCCTGCCCATACCGTCCATGGAATGAAAAGGCTCGCCATCTGATGCTGGTATTTTTACCGCCGGTGGGATTGGTGACCGGACTTCTCTGGTACGGGATCTATCTGCTCATGGATCGGATCAGCATTCCACTTCCGCTGCAGACTGCAGTGCTGATACTGTATCCTTATCTCATTACTGGATTTATCCATCTGGACGGTTTTATGGATACTGCAGACGCAATTCTGTCACGGAGGCCCCTTGAGGACAAGCTGAGGATTCTGAAGGACCCTCATACCGGTGCCTTTGCAGTCATTTCTGTCGGCATCTTATTTGTCTTCTGTTTTGCCTCTATGCTAACCGTGATGGAGCAGGTTCATTTCAGACAGGCACTTGATATCGCCGAGGGCAACCCTATGCTTGCGCTGATTCTGATTCCGGTGATCACAAGATGTTGCTCCGCCATTGCGGTGCTCGCGGGAAAACCCCTTGCCCACAGTCAATACAAGCAAGAACCGGGTGTTAAAAAGCCCGTTACGGAAGTTATGGCAGTCAGCCTCATGGGACTGGCAGCGATCCTTGCAGCGCTGGCCATTGGGATGGGGATCATCGTGCAGGAAGCAGCCTGGTCTGTGCCTCTGGTGATGGCCGGCGCAGCAGGAGCTTATCTTGCGGCGATGCTTGGTGCAGTACACCAACTCAAGGGAGTATCCGGCGATCTGGCCGGCTATGCCCTTACCATTGGAGAAGCCTTTGCCATTGTTGTGCTGGCATTGCTGTCGTAGCTCGTTCGGGATTGCCCTTTCGGACAGTCCATTTCAAGAGATAAAGGAGGCCAACCTATGCATCTAATCTTTGGCGGCGCCTATCAGGGAAAGCTGGATTACGCAAAAGAACGCTATCGCCTGGAGGAACGGGACATTTTCTTCTGCAGAGCAGGGAAGGAGGGAGAAGGATGTCCTTCCGGACCCGAGATCGATTTCAACAAGAAAGCCGTTGTCCGGCTGGAGGAATTCGTGCTTTGCTGCGTGCGCAGCGGCGTGGAGGCAAAGGAATACCTGAAGGAACATCGTGAGGAGTGGGAGGAGTCGGTCGTTCTCTGTACTGATATCTCCGCCGGAATCGTTCCCTATGAAAGGGAAATGAGAGACTGGAGGGAAATGGTGGGGCGAACCCTGACCTACCTCGGAAAGGAAGCAAAGGAGGTCACCAGAGTATTCTGCGGACTTCCTCAAAAGATAAAGTAATGGGCATGATTCATCTGATCAGACTCGGATCAACAGAAGCAAATACAGCAAAAATGTACTATGGGAGCAGGGATCTGCCCCTCACCAACGGAGGAGTGAACCTTATAGCGGATCTCGCGGCGGCCAGAACGTACCCGAAA
>JAQUYZ010000308.1 GCA_028691625.1 Eubacteriales bacterium | reverse complement strand
AGTATCCGAAGAATTTAATATAAAAAGCGCCTTGGCGAGTGTGCTCTTATAGAAAACCGTGAAACCTCTTACCGTCTTCATGCGAAGCATTCTAAAGACGGCGGTTTTCGGAAGAGCACACCACCAGTATCCGAAGAATTTAATATAAAAAGCGCCTTGGCGAGTGTGCTCTTATAGAAAACCGTGAAACCTCTTACCGTCTTCATGCGAAGCATTCTAAAGACGGCGGTTTTCGGAAGAGCACACCACCAGGCGCTTAATTTGTTTATTGATTAAATTCTCTCGACGTCAATTCCAGTCTTGTGTCCATTGAGATCATATTCCACCATCTCGGATTCAATCGCTTTCATCTCTACAGCCAGAGTTTCCTTCATAATGTAGTCCTTATGCTCTGCTGCCGCTGCTTTCACTTCATCATCCGCTTTATAGAAGATCTTGATCTGATCCATCATTTCAAAGTCCCTC
Organism: Eubacteriales bacterium; assembly: GCA_028691625.1. Taxonomy (GTDB): domain Bacteria; phylum Bacillota; class Clostridia; order Peptostreptococcales; family Anaerovoracaceae; genus Anoxybacterium. The sequence goes on along the minus strand of JAQUYZ010000308.1, from coordinate 3,077 downwards.
TGCTTTCTCATCTGCTGGATTTTGGAGATCATTTCTCTTGCAAGCCCTTCTGAGATCAGCTCTGGCGTAACCGTTGTATCCAGGATTGTAAATACATTGTTTTCCATGGATACGGTAAAGCCTTCCTTCGCCGAGATCTGGATATCCACGAAATCTCTGGAGATCATCGTTTCTTCCCCGTCGATCACCAGACAGGCTTCTTCATTGCTTTCCAGCTGCTCCACAATCTGAACTGGGTCCGCTTTTGCAAGGGCACTGCCGAATGCTTTGATCTTCGCTCCCAATGCCGGTCCTGCGATCTTGAAGTTCGGCTTCAGCCCGAAATTCATAAATTGATCCAGCTGCTTTTCGAAAACAACTTCTTTTACGTTGAGTTCTTCCTTTATCAGATCTGCCATGTCTCCGATGAGATTTTCGTACTTACCGTCCACCAGGATTTTCTGAAGGGGCTGTCTTACCTTGATTCTTTCCTTTTCTCTTGCACCGCGGCCCAGTCCGACCAGTTCTCTCACCAGGTCCATTCTTGCTTCAACAGTCTCGTCGATCCATTCATCCCTGGCTGCCGGATAGAAGGAAAGATGTACGGACTCTTCTCCCGTCAGCTTCGTATAGATCTCATCGGTGATGAACGGAGCGAAGGGGGCTGCCAACTGTGCCACGCCAATAAGCACTTCGTAGGTTGTGGCATAAACAGACATCTTGTCTTCTGTGAGGTCTTCACCCCAAAACCTTCTTCTTGCCCTTCTGATGTACCAGTTCGAGAGATCCTCAGATACGAAATCCTGTATTTTTCTTACCGATTTCATATGATCGTAGCGATTCATCTCCTCGGTGACGTCTCTCACCAGGCGGTTGTACTTGGACAGGATCCAGCGGTCAAGCTCAGGTCTCTTCCTGTATGCCACCCGAAACTCCTTCGGATTGATCTCATCCTGATTGGAGTATAAAACAAAGAAATTATATACATTTTTCAGCGTTCCGAAGAATTTGCTCACGATCTCGATGACGCCATCCTCATCAAATCTTGTCGGTGACCAGGCCGGAGAAGTATAAAGAAGATACCATCTCGTTGCATCTGCGCCGTATTTGTCAAAGAGCTGGAACGGATCCACCGTGTTGCCCTTGGATTTTGACATCTTCTTTCCTTCTTTGTCGAGGACCAGGTCGTTCACCAGTACGTTGCGGTACGGCGACTGCCCCTTGATAAAGGTGGAAATCGCAATCAGAGAATAGAACCAGCCTCTTGTCTGGTCGATTCCTTCACAAATAAAGTCCGCAGGAAACAGTTCCTCATCGAAACGCTCCTTATTCTCAAACGGATAGTGATGCTGTGCAAAGGTCATGGCGCCGCTGTCGAACCAGCAGTCCATAACTTCGGGTATTCTGGTCATGATCCCTCCGCATTTTTCACATTTCATATGGACTTCGTCCACATACGGTCTGTGCAGCTCGATGCTTTCATCGATGGCTTCGATGGCCTTTTCCACCAGTTCTTTTCTGGAGCCGATGGATTCCAGGTGACCGCATTCGCATCTCCAGATATTAATCGGGGTTCCCCAGTACCTGTTTCTGGAAATAGCCCAGTCGTTGACGTTTTCCAGCCAATTTCCGAAGCGCTTTTCCCCTACGAAATCCGGGAACCAGTTTACCGTATTGTTATTCGCTACAAGCTGATCCTTCAGCTTGGTCATTTCAATATACCAGCTGGGCTTTGCATAATAAATCAGAGGGGTACCGCATCTCCAGCAGTGGGGATAATTGTGCTCCATCTTTTCCTTGGAATAGATCTTGTCTTCCGTCGCCAGCCACTTTATAATGTCGATATCAAGCTCCGGATCCAGCACAAATCTGCCGGCCCACGGAGTTTCGGTATAATTACCCTGCTCGTCCACCGGATTCACTACGGGCAGACCATATTTCTTTCCGGTGTTGTAGTCGTCCTCGCCAAAAGCGGGAGCGGTATGAACGATACCGGTTCCATCCTCAATGGTGACGTAGTCGTTACAGGTCACATAGAATGCTTTTTTGTCGACTTCAACAAAAGGCATGAGCTGCTCATATTCGATGTATTCCAGTTCCTTGCCCTTCACCTCAGACAGTACGATATAGGAATCGGCTCCCAGAACCTTGTCGGCAAGGGCTTTTGCTACGTAATATATCTTTCCGTCCTGTTCCGCCTTGACATAGTCGATATCATCGCCGACGGTAAGGGCCACATTGGATGCCAGGGTCCATGGCGTCGTGGTCCATGCCAGGAAATATTCGTTGTCCGCGTCTTTTCTTTTGAACTTTGCGGTGATCGTATTTGTTTTTACTTCTTTATATCCCAGGGCTACCTCATGGGAGGCCAGGCCTGTTCCGCACCTCGGGCAGTAAGGCAGGATCTTGTGTCCTTCATAGATCAGCCCGGCCTTGAAGAATTCTTTCAGGATCCACCAGCCGCTCTCGATATAATTATTATCAAGCGTAATATACGGATTGTCGAGGTCGATGAGATAACCCATCCGCTTCGTCATCTCTCTCCACTGTTTTTCATATGTGAAAACGGATTCTTTGCATTTCAGGTTAAATTCCTTGATCCCGTATTTCTCAATGTCCTGTTTGCCTGACATGCCAAGCTGCTTTTCCACTTCGATCTCCACAGGGAGTCCATGTGTATCCCAACCGGCTTTTCTCTTCACTTCAAAACCCTGCATCGTCTTGTACCGACATACAGAGTCTTTCAGCGCACGCGCTATCACATGATGGATTCCGGGTCTGCCGTTTGCAGTCGGCGGCCCTTCATAAAATACGAAAGAAGGCATCCCCTTTCTTGTCGTAACACATTTGCTTAACAGGTCTTCCTTCTCCCATTGATCTGCTTGTTCATTCTGCAAATCAGCAATGGCTTTCTCCGATAAGTTTTCAAACATTTTCATCTTCCTTTTTCTATATGTTTATTTCATTAATTATCTTTAACCCTTATATTTTAAACTCTTTCAACATATTATGTCAAGATAATATGCAGATGCTCCTTGCCTTTGCAGATTGCAATATTAAGTGTCGTAGTATTTTTTGGAAATCAGTATAATGTTATA
>JAQUYZ010000307.1 GCA_028691625.1 Eubacteriales bacterium | reverse complement strand
CTATCAATGTACATTATTATATTTTTACGCTTATTTCAAGCGCAAATGGCTGGAGATGCAAATGCTGCCGGAGAATACGCCAGACAGTTATACCAGAACATCGAACAGCGGGCGGCGTTTCTTGCACAGATCAATCCATACTGGGAATTAGACACCTGGAGGACACTGCTCTATACATTTAACAATATGATCCTTGAGGATTCCACCTCATTGCTCTCCAAGCAATACCAGCAAAATATAATGATATTTGACCGGCTGCTGACACAGAGTTCGATCATAGGGGACTATTTTTCGGCAGGCATATTTAATTATTTAACCGCAGCCCAACCTGTTTCATATTGACAGCATTTTCTCTCGATATCGGTCACTTTTCCGGTTAATATAGCATATTCCTATATTTTTATACTGAAACACGGGGAATTTGTAACAAGGATTGGGTTGAAACAGGGGGCTTGTATGATTAATAATGGAGGGGAGAAGGGGATGATACCAAATCAGTTCAGGGGAGAAAAAAGGAGTTAAAGAGGTTACAGGGGGAATCATGAAAAGAATGCCAAAGAGCAGGGGGCTTTTGGCTGTTGCTTTCGTTGCTGCTCTGATCGCATTGACCGGAATTTCAGGCATCGGGACGAGCTTCGCCGCCGTGGATACCCAGGCAGCGATATCTTCTCCGACACTGGATCGAACGGATCATTTTGCATATTTGATCGGCTATCCCGACGGCACAATAAAACCGTTGGCAAAGATTACCCGGGAAGAAGCGGCGGCGATCTTTTATCGGATCATGACGGAAGAGAACCGGATGGAATACGCTGTGAACTACCAGCCATTTACGGATGTAGGCAGCGGGCGCTGGTCCAATGATGAAATCGCGACTCTTTGCAACGCAAGAATTATTCAAGGGAACCTTGACGGAAGCTTTACACCGGATAAAGCGATCACAAGAGCAGAATTTGCGGCATTGGCATCAAGATTTGACAGACTGGAGGATTCGCAGGAAAACAGATTCTCAGATATTGAAAATCATTGGGCGAAAGACTATATCAATTCCTCTGCGGAAAAGGGCTGGATCAAAGGCTACGGGGACGGGACTTTCCGGCCGGACCACGTGATCATCCGCTGTGAAGCGATGATGCTGATCAATGAAATGCTGGACAGAAGGGTCAATCTCGCAGGATTACATGAAGATACAAGGCAATGGCCGGATAATACCGAGGATAAATGGTATTACGAAATTGTACTTGAGGCAACGAATACTCATGAGTATGAACGGGCAGACAAGCCGAAATCCATTGAAAAATGGATCAAAATTAAAGATAATCCGGTTTGGTGAAAGATAATCATAACCGGTTGAATAGAAGGAGGGACGGCTTTTCCCGCAAAGGTCGTCTCTCTTTGTCGTTTCGGATCACGATTCCGTCCCAATGGGTAGCCTCTTGTCCGTGTATTCTTGTTGCTTTTGATTCCTCATTCCAGTAAAATAGAAGTACAACAAATGAGGAGGAAGAGAAGTGGCACAGTTATATTACAGATACAGCACGATGAACGCAGGAAAATCCATTGAACTGATCAAGGTGGCGTACAATTACGAGGAACGCGGCAAACGGGTTCTGGTCCTTACCCCAAGCGTGGATGACCGGTTCGGTGTAGGCGTCATTGCTTCAAGAATCGGTGTGACGAGAGAGGCCGTCGCAATCAATGAGGACACGAATATTTTAGAACTGTTCCTGAAGGATAATAAAAAGAGCCCCATTGATTGTGTCCTAGTGGATGAGTGTCAATTTCTTAAAAAGCATCATGTACAGGAGCTGGTAGAGATTGTAGACAGCTGTGATGTGCCTGTGCTGGCCTATGGGCTCAAAAATGACTTTAAAAATGAACTCTTTGAAGGTTCTTACCATATGCTTGTATATGCAGACAAGATTGAGGAAATCAAAACGATCTGCTGGTGCGGCAGAAAGGCTACAATGGTAGCCAGAATCGTTGACGGTAAATTTGTCAAAACCGGAGAACAGATCGTTGTCGGCGGAAACGATATGTATATTTCCCTGTGCCGCAAGCATTACAATGACGGCAGACTGGAAGCCAAAGAGGAATAAAATGCAATACGTAAAGAAATGGTTATCGTGACTGGTAATTTATCCCTTGATAACTGTCTCTTCTGAGGAATTCCTTTTGGATTCCGTTCAGGATGGATCGCTTTTCATAACTCCACTCAGGAGCGATAAGCAGCTGTCTCGGTGCGTCGGCGGTAACCCTGTGAATTGTTACCTGTTGAGGAATGAGTTCAAGTGCATCAACCACCAGATTGATGTACTCTTCTTTTTTTGGGATATGAATCCGATCCGGGTAGTATTCAGCAAGCTTCGTATCTTTCAGGACGTTCAGTAGATGCAGCTTGATGCCGAAAATTTCTCTCGCGCAGACGTAACAGACCGAATCAAGCATATCCTTGCGGTTTTCTCCGGGCAGCCCCAAAATCAGGTGGATTACGGTCCTGATCTGCAGTTTGGAAAGCGTATCCACAGCCTGATCGAAGACAGAGAGCGGATAACAGCGATTGATCAGCAGTGCCGTATCCTCATGAATGGTTTGCAGCCCAAGTTCGACCCAAAGAAAGGTCTTTTGATTCAATTCGGACAGAAGCTTCAGGATTTCAGGAGAAAGACAATCCGGCCTTGTGGCGATGGCGATGCCGATTACATCCGGATATCGAAGAGCCTGCTCATATTTTTCTCTTAGTATCTCCACCGGCGCATAGGTATTGGTATGGCTCTGAAAATAAGCGATATATTTACCGGAAGGCCATTTTTTGGAAAGCAGGCGAATTTGTCCCGGGATATCGCTGGCAAAGTCACCGGAGCCTTCGGCAGAACAGAAGATGCAGCCGCCGGTTCCTTTGGAGCCGTCCCTGTTGGGACAGGTAAAACCGGCGTCCAGGGAAAGCTTGATGACCTTGCAGCCAAACCGCTTCTTCAGATAACTCCCTATGGAATTGAAATATTGATCGCCGAAAATGGAAGCCATAAAAACACCCCGTTTATAAATTTTTAAATTTGTAGATTTCTACTGCTATCATTATATGATATAATAGTTCCATTGATTTAACGGCGTTTCCGCTGAGAAGAAATCTTGGGATCATGTCATATCATTAAGGATATGATACATGAAACTGTTAGAAAAGTGAATCAAAAGTTGAGGAAGAAAACAAGCATGAAAAAGGAAAAAGATAAGGACTTCATATCTGAGAGTTTGGTAAGTTCTGTCCAGAACAATCAATTTATCAGTCTGGAAGATATGAACGAGGTCCGCAAGTCCAGACCGAAAATTTTACTGCACAGTTGCTGCGGTCCCTGCAGCACCGCTGTCGTGGAGCGGTTGAGCGGGCGATTTGATATTACGATTTTCTTTTATAATCCGAATATCACCGACAAGGACGAATATGAAAAGAGACGAAATGCACAGCTTGATTTCATTGAAAAATATAATGGCCGGATCAATTCGGCAGACCGTATCGCCTATGAGGAAGGACCCTATGAGCCCGAGCGTTTTTATGCTGCGGCA
>JAQUYZ010000306.1 GCA_028691625.1 Eubacteriales bacterium | reverse complement strand
CTCGCTCTTTTTCTTAAAATTTCGTCGCCTTCCAAGACGATGTTCCTTAACGCCATTCTACCCTCTCCTCATAAAAAACTATATGGATTTATATCGATAGAAATGAAATATTTCGTACCTCTATCGGTATTTATTCCCATTTTTATCTCGTTTAAAATATTGGTGTATTCCTTTCTTTTTCCGGGAAAGCATTTTATTAACAGCTGATACCGGTATAAGCCTTTTATTTTATTCATCGGTGCCGCCTGAGGACCGAAAACATAACGTTCTTCGCTCTTTCCTGCATCCCGGATAAAATCCGCAGCAACCTGCCTGCATCTTTCATATGCTTCCTGCTCCTTCTCCGAGGACAACACGATCTGGATCAGATCGCTGAAAGGCGGGTAGCCGATCTGCTTTCTGATCATCGTTTCCGCCCGGTAAAAGGCCGCATAATCATGTTCTGCCGCTGCAACGATAGAATAATGCTCCGGATTATAGGTTTGAATCAATACCTTTCCTTTCACGCTGCCTCTCCCTGCCCTTCCGGCAGCTTGCGTAATCAGCTGGAAGGTTCGCTCGGAAGAACGGAAATCAGGGACGTTCAGGGAAACATCCGCAGAAATGATGCCCACCAAACCTACGTTGGAAAAATCCAGACCCTTTGCGACCAGCTGCGTACCGATCAATATATTAGTTTTACCCCTTCGGAAGGAATTTAAAATCTTGTCAATGCTTCCTTTTTTGGAGGCTGTATCCAGATCCAGGCGATCCACAGTATATTCAGGAAATATTTCTTTTGTTACTTCCTCCACCTTTTCCGTTCCGGTTCCGAAATGCCTGATGTATTTGCCTCCGCATACCGGGCACACGGACGGAACCCTCTCCCGGCAACCACAGAAATGGCAGATTGCCTCATTTCTCGACTTATGGTAGGTTAGGGATATTCCGCATTCTTTGCATTTCATGACATAACCACAGGACCTGCAGGAGACAAAGGTAGCATACCCGCGTCTGTTCAGAAACAGAATTACCTGTTTCTTTTCCTCAAGAGTTCTCTTCATTTCCTGGTAGAGCGAAACGCTGAAAATGGATTTATTGCCGTTTTTCAGCTCCTCCCTCATGTCGATGATTTCAACATCGGGAAGCGGAGTTTTATTGAACCGTTCCGTCAGAATGATTCTCTGATATTCACCCTGCTCTGCTTTGTAAGCAGAAACAAGCGAGGGTGTGGCGCTGCCCAAAAGTACAGCCGCCCGGTTTCTTTTCGCTCTCCTGACAGCCACCTCAATTGTGTCGTATTTAGGTGTCATGTCTGATTTGTAAGTCGTTTCATGTTCTTCATCGAGTACGATGACACCGATGTTTGACAAAGGTGCAAAAACTGCCGAACGGGCACCGATGACGATTTTTACCTTGCCCTTTTTAATCCGCATCCATTCGTCATACCGTTCTCCCATGCTAAGCTTACTATGAAGCACAGCGATCTGTTCTGCTCCGAATCTGCCGATAAACCGATCTATGGTCTGCGGCGTCAGAGAGATTTCCGGCACCAGCATAATGGCAGCCCGTCCCCGGTTGATGCAGTCTGCGATGACCTGCATGTAGATTTCGGTCTTCCCGCTGCTCGTCACGCCATGAATGAGAAAAACCTTATGCTCCCTGCCTTTCAGGTATGGTCGAACCGCCTGGACAGCTTCCTGTTGCTCCCCGGTCAGCTTTTTTGCCACAGATTGTTCGTACACAGCCTCTTGATATGGCGTTCTGATCCTGCCTCTTTTTGAAGATGATCCTGCAGGGGTAAAGCACTTGATCGCATCGATATACCTGCAGAGATACTGTCTTTTCATCCAAACACATGTTGCAACCGCATCTTCATCCAAGGAGATTTCCGGATCGATTCCCTCAATGGTTTTGATCCCCTTGATTTCTTCCGTCAACCGATCCGCAATCTGAAACACATAAGCTTCCCTGATACGGTTTCCTCTTGCAAAGGGTACGTATACTTTATTTCCAACCTTCACATTGTCATCCTCGCAAAGGTAGGTATATAAATTATCCGTATGATCCGTATTGTTGTCGATTACCACATTTACATATTTCATATTTTTCCTTATACTCATCTCGACCGCCGTTTTTATGCAAGCATTTTAAAACGGCGGTTTTCGGTGAAATACTTATTCAGCATCGAATAGAACACCCAAATAGATGCGGTTACAGCAGGAAAATATTATTTGCCCTGCACTCTTCAATCATGTCCTCGGGCCAGACGGATACCTGAACCTCTCCAATATGTGCTTTTCTCAGAAAAAACATGCACAGTCTCGATTGGCCGATCCCGCCACCAATACTGTACGGCAGTTCTTTATTGATGATCGCCTTGTGAAATGGCAGTGACATTCTGTCTTCCGCGTTGGCGATCTCAAGCTGTTTCATCATGCTCTTCTCGTCGACACGGATCCCCATGGAAGAGATTTCATAGGAGATGCCCAAAACATCGTTCCAAAGCACGATATCTCCGTTCAGTTCCCAATCGTCATAGTCGGGCGCTCTTCCATCGTGCCTGATCCCGGATTTCAGCTGACCGCCGATTTTCATAATAAACACAGCACGCTTTTCTTCTGTAATGGCATCTTCTCTCTGCTTCGGAGTCAAATCGGGATACAAATCTTCCAACTCCTGTGTCGTGATGAAGAAGATTTCATTGGGCAGCTCTGTCTGCAGTTCCCTGTAGATCCGGTTCACATAATCTCCCAGATTTTTTATCGCATTATAGATGGTGATGACCGTTTCCTTCAGATATCCTTCGTTTCTGTCCGATTGATTGATGGATTTCTCCCAGTCCCACTGATCCACATAAACAGAATGCAGGTTATCAAGATCCTCATCTCTTCTGATGGCGTTCATGTCGGTATAAATGCCCTTGCCCGGCTCGATCTGGTATTTCCCCAGAGCCATTCTCTTCCACTTTGCCAAAGACTGTACAATCTCTACAGTTTTTTCATCCATATCCTTTAACGTGAAGGATACCGTTCTTTCCACTCCGTTGAGATTATCATTGAGACCGCTTTCCGGAGCAACAAACAACGGCGCGGACACCCTTCTGAGATTGAGGCCGTAAGCCAGCTCCTGCTGAAAAAAGTCTTTAATTTTCTTGATTGCCCTTTGGCTTTCCATAAAGTCGATTACCGGCGAATACCCTTCAGGAATCCTTAATCCTCTTGCCATACTTTTATCCCTCCAATATTATAATTATTATTTTGTCGCATCTGTAAACCCGCAGTTGGTTTTATTCTTCTTCATTTGAAAAACTACATCCGCAGAAGTGCTGCCGATAGAGATGATATGCCTTTGAAAGCTCTATAGATCTCTGATAACCACCCTGCTTTTTAAAATCTTCACCCAAAAAAGTCAATCCGTAACGCATCCCCAGCTGCATGCCAAGCTTATAGATCAGCTCACAATTTTTATACGGACTAACCGTGAGTGTAGTTCCAAAGGTGTCAAATCCTGAAATGATGGCTTTCTCTGCTGTCTTTTCCAGCCTCAGCTGAAAGCATGGTGTACACCGTTTTCCGCCTTCCGGCTCC